>NZ_JBRREC010000069.1:0-27705 GCF_056760015.1 Stenotrophomonas sp. STEN029
CCCACAAACCATCAGATTGCAGAAATGCCGGTGATTCCAGCATTGCCAGCTTCGCGGCTGACGCCGCTCCTACAAAAACCAGAGCGCACCCCGCAGTTGTAGTGCCGAGCCGTGCTCGGCAGGGGCTTTCCCCAAGATCCATCAGCTCTTGTAGGAGCGGCGTAAGCCGCGAAGCCCACAAACCATCAGATTGCGGGAATGCCAATGTTTCCAATATCACCAGCTTCGCGGCTTACGCCGCTCCCACAAAAGAAAAAGCGGAGCGGCAGTGCCGGTAACGCCCCTTGCCGAGCATGGCTCGGCACTACAGCTGGGCGCTTATTTGACTTCGCTGTTGATCTTTTCCAGGTCCTTCTGCAGGTCCGCCATCAGCGGGGTCATCTTCTGCTGGATGGCGACCATCAGGTTCTGCATCAGTGCCGGGGTCTTGTCGAGCAGGCTCTGGCCTGCGGGGCTCTCGTAGAACTCGGCCATCGCCAGCACGTCCTCCTTCGAGAACGACTGCTTGTACAGGTCCACGTACATGGGCCGCATCTGCGACCACGCCAGCGCCTGACGCAAGGTCTGCGAGGTGCGCTGCTGGATGCGTTGCAACCCGGCCTTCTGCTCGGCAGTCAGTGACTGCTTCTGGGCGATCTCGGCGAACTGCTGTGCCTGCATGGCTTCCATCTGCGGCAGCATCGCGTCGAGCATGTTCTGGGCGCGGGAGGCGGCCAGCAGGCGGTTGACGTCGGCATCGGTGGCCGGGGCCGCCCATGCCGGCGTGATGCCGGCAAGCGCCAGGCTGGCGGCGACCAACAGGGGCGCGCAACGGGTACGAAGGGTCTGGCGGCAGCGCTGCATGAATCGTCCTTGTGATGGGCTGGGCTTGAGCATAACCGCGGCCTTGCCGGGGCTGAAGACAGGTTGCTGACCTCTGCGCGCAGGGGTGCAGGCAGTTGTGAGTGTCGAAGTGCGCTGTAGCGCATTGTTTTTAATGAAAAATTTACATCTTACGATCCTGCTTAACATAATTTGATGACGGGAACCTTACTGAAATTGCGAAAAATAGAGACGAGGGTCACGTTTCTATCTATGCTTGGCACCAGGAGTTGTACTCAGGGGGGGATACGTGGTCTCGCAAACCACGTACCCGCAACAAGTAGGGAACTGCGATGGACAGTCTGTTCGAGGGGCCGACCGTACTCGTCGTGGCCAGTTGGGTGGCGATTCTCACCCTGCTGTTGGCCACGGTTCTGCTGTTGATCATTGTTGTTCTGCGGGTAAGGGCGCAGCGCCGTGAAAAGCGCGATACCCAGGCCCGGCAGTTCTGGAACGATGTTCTGCAGCGCGAGCTTGCCGGTGAAACCGTGCCGGTGCACCGATTGCAACGCGATGAGGTCATAGGCTTCGTCGAAGCGTGGAACAGCGTCTGCGAGAGCCTGCCGGAAGCGTCGGTACGGCGGCTGGCGCCGCTCGGCCATCGGGTGGGTCTGGAGGAGGCGGCGCAGCGCATGTTGCGTGGCAGCTACCACGATCGCGCCATGACCATCATTGCCCTGGGCCATCTGCGCGACCGGCATCTCTACGACCTGCTGGCCAGGTTCCTCAACGACCGCAGCCCGATTGTCTCGCTGTGCGCAGCGCGGGCATTGGCGCAGGTGGATCCGCCGCGCGCCATGTCGGCATTCGTGCCGATGATCACCGAGCGCGAGGACTGGGTGCCGGGCAGCGTGGCGCGGATCCTTGCAGAGAACGAAGACGGCAGCGCCGCCCGCGAGATCAGCAATGCACTGCTGCGTGCCAATGCCGACTCCACCGTGAAGCTGGTGCGCTTCCTCGCCGACATCGATCCGCAGCGTGCGGCGGTGGTGGTGCGGCAGTTGCTGGAAGGGCACGTGGATGACCACATCATTTCGGTCTGCCTGCAGCTGATCAACGATCGCCAGGATCGCGAGCGCGTCATTGGTTTCCTCAGCGCGTCGCGCTGGCATGTGCGCATGCATGCGGCAGCGGCGTTGGGCCGCATCGGCGAGCGCGGAGATGCGACACGACTGGAAGCGCTGCTGTCGGACAGCGTCTGGTGGGTGCGCTATCGCACCGCGCAGGCCTTGTTCGGTTTGCCGGGCATGGGCGCCGACGCACTGCGTGAAGTGCAGTCGCGGCAGAGTGATGGCTACGGACGCGACATCATCGAACAGGTGCTGTCCGAGAACGCGATGAGGAGTGCGACATGAACGCTTATTGGCAGATGCTGGTGAGCTACGTGCAGCAGATTCCCTGGGTGAGTATCGCCGACTCGCTGCAGTGGTTCTTCATGGCCTACTTCGTCGCGATCAACCTGGCCTACCTGCTGCTGAACTACATCTCGGCCTACCAGATCGTGCGCTACATGCGCGAGTACCGGGCCAATTACCTGCCGGCCGGCCTGCGTGAGTACCAGCCGCCGGTAAGCATCATCCTGCCGGCGTACAACGAAGAAACCTCGGTGGTTTCCTCGGTGCGCTCGCTGCTCAAGACCAGCTACCCGGCGTTCGAGATCGTGGTGGTCAACGACGGCTCCAGCGACCGTACCCGCGATGCACTGATCGAGGCGTTTGGTCTGGTGCGGGTGCCCGAGGCCTATCGCACGCGCCTGCAGACCGAACCGGTGCACGGGGTGTATGCCTCGGCCAGTTGCCCGCGCGTGCGCATGGTCGACAAGGCCAATGGCGGCAAGGCCGACGCGATCAATGCCGGTATCAACTGCGTGCGCTACCCGTTGTTCTGCGTGGTTGATGCCGACAGCATCCTGCAGCCGGAGAGCCTGTCGCGGGTGGTGCGGCCGTTCCTGGAAGACAGCCGCGTGGTTGCCAGCGGCGGCGTGGTGCGTGTGCTCAATGGCTGCACCGTGCGCGATGGCATGCTCGACAAGATCGGCCTGCCCAACAGTTGGCTGCCCAGCTTCCAGTTGGTGGAATACCTGCGCGCCTTCCTGTTCGGACGCATGGGCTGGTCGCCGATGAACGCGCTGCTGATCATCTCCGGTGCCTTCGGTGTGTTCTACAAGGAACGGGTGATCGCCATCGGCGGTTACCGCACCGACACCGTCGGCGAGGACATGGACCTGGTGATCCGCCTGCACCGCAACCTGCGCGAGGAAAAGCGCGACTACCGCATCGTGTTCGTGCCCGACCCTGTGTGCTGGACCGAGGCCCCCACCGACCTGTCATCACTGCGCAGCCAACGCATGCGCTGGCAGCGTGGTCTGGCCGAAAGCCTGTGGACCAATATCGGCATGCTGTTCAACCGCCGCAGTGGCGCCGCCGGCTGGGTCGCGTTCCCATTCATGCTGTTCTTCGAGTTCCTGGGGCCGATCATCGAAGTGGTGGGCTATGTCTCGATGATCGTGCTGGCCCTGTGCGGGCTGGTGCAGCTGGATGTATTCCTGATCTTCCTCGCTGCGGCCGTCGGCATGGGCATCCTGCTCTCGGTCAACGCGATGCTGCTGGAGGAGCTTTCCTTCGGCTTGTACTCGCGGCCAGCGCAGCAGCTGCGTCTGTTCGTGGTGGCGATCCTGGAGAACTTCGGCTACCGCCAGGTGAATTCGGTATGGCGTTTCTCCGCCACCATCCGCTGGATGTTCACCCGTCGCAAGCGGCATAGCTGGGGGCGCATCAGTCGTGATGGTTCCTGGCAGCAGAACCAGAAGGAAGACGTGCCGGTGGCGGTGGCAGTTGCATCGTCGGTGGTAAGCGAATCGAGTATCAACCAATGATTGCCAGGAACCGTTCCATGACCCAGCACCACTCCCTCCGTGCGCCCCGCCATGCGCTGTCGCGTTGCCTGCTGCTGGCGTTGGCCGCTGCACCCTTGCTGGCGTTCGCCCAGGAAGCACCGGACAGCCTGACCCTGCAGCTGCAGCAGATCCGCGAACAGTCCGAGGCCAATAATCGCGCCGCAACCATCGCCCGCTACAGCGCGCTGCTGAGCGAGCATCCGGGCAATGGCGATGTGCTGTTGGCGCGTGGCCGCACCTATGCCTGGGACGGCCAGTACGCTGCCGCCGAGGCCGATCTGCAGCAGGTAGTGAAGAACAGCCCGACCTATGCCGACGCCTGGTCGGCACTGGGCGACATGTACCGCTGGAGCGACCGTCCGCAGCAGGCCGCCGATGCCTACTCGCATTGGGTGGAGCTGGCACCGCAGGACCCGGCAGCACGCATCGCGCGAGGCCGCGAACTGCGCGCGCTCGGCCAGACCGCTGCAGCGCGTGCCGATTTCGACGCCGCCGCCACGCTGGGTGCGGATCCAAAGGAGATCGCCGAGCTGCGCCTGAGCCTGTTGCCGCGCATGGCCAATCCGGATGCGGTGGCGGCCGATGGCTACCGCTGGGGCGCAAGCCTGGGCTGGGATCACACCCGTTTCAGCGGTGACCGCGATAGCTGGAACGACAACGACCTGACCCTGCGTCGTTACTTTCCGCGCGGCTCGCTGGGGCTGGAACTGCTGCGTGCGGATCACTTCAACACCTCCGACACCGCCTGGGCGCTGGACGGCTATGCACCGCTATGGTCGCGTGCCTACGCAAACCTGCGCTACCAACGCGGCCCGTCCAGTGGTGTGCTGCCCAGGCAGAGCTGGCGCGTGGAAGTGTTCCAGGGCGTGGGCAATGGCTGGGAACTGTCGGCCAGCGTCGACCAGCTGCGCTTCTCCGACACCACCGAGTTCTACGGCGTCGGCGTCGGCCGCTATGTCGGCAACTGGTATGGCCGCTACAAGCTGCAGCACGTGCCGGGTGTCGGTTCGGGCAGCTGGAGCCATCGCGTGTTGCTGCGCAATTACTACAAGGGCGATGCCGACGACTACCTGGAAGTCAGCGTCAGCAGCGGCCGCAGCACCGACCTGGACCGCTTTGGCGGCGTGGTGCGTGACAACAACGCCGCCATCGGCGTTGCGTGGCGGCATCAGGTCACACCCAACTGGGGCTTCAAGCTGGGCGTCGGTTATGCCGACGATGACAGCGGCTTCGATGAGCAGCGCTTGTCTGGCTCCATCTATACGCGCTGGTAAGGGAGCAGCTGACGATGATTTCCACGCATGACGGCGGCGCCTGGGCGCGCTTTTCTTCGGCATTCCCGGTGTTGCTGCTTGCGCAGGCGGTGTTGGTCGCGATGGCGGTCAGCAGCGGTGTGGCAGCTGCCGGCGGCAGTACGCAGACCGGCGCGATTGTCGGTATCGCCGGTGCACAGGCGCTGCTGATGCTGCTGCGCTCGGTGCCGATCCTGGTGCTGTTGTCGCTGCCACTGCTGGCGATCAAACGCGCCTTGCCGCGGTACATCGCGCTGGGCTTGCTGTGGTCGTTGTTCATCGTGGTGCAGGTGTTGCTGGACCAGTACTTCCAGGTGGCACATGTGCCGCTGGGGGCGGATCTGTTCGGCTACAGCCTTGCCGAAATCCGCACCACGCTGGCCGATGGCGCACCGTTGGGGCTGCGTGGCGTGTTGGCGATGGCACTGCCGCTGCTGGTGTTGTGGGCGGGCCTGCTGTGGCTGGCACGACGCGATGCGCGTGGCTCCACGGTGTGGAGCACGGTGTGGCTGGTGGCTGCCGGCATTGCGTGGATTCTGCCGCTGCCCAGCGGTGCAGCGGCGTTGAAGGACGTTGCCTCGCGCGACCTGGCCTGCAACAAGTTGGCCTGGTTCAGCGGCGATGTGTGGCGCTGGTTCAAGGGCGAGTCGGATGTGGCGGTCGTTCCCAGCGCCGTCGCCAGCGATGAGGCCCCGCTGGATCCGAACTTCCCGTTCCTGCGCCCGGAGCAGACGCCGGACGTACTGGGCCCCAATTTCTCGCCGACCAGCGATGGCCGACCGCCGAATGTCGTGTTGATCGTGGTCGAAGGTCTGGGCCGCTCCTTCTCCGGTCCGCAGGCATCGCTGGGCAGCTTCACTCCGTTCCTCGATGAGCTGGCTGGGCGCAGCCTTTACTTCGACAACTTCCTCGCCAACCAAGGCCGCACCTTTGGCGTGCTGCCGACCCTGATTGGTTCGGCACCGTTTGCCGACGAGGGCTTCACCGGTCTCGGCGATCGCATGTCGGCGCATCCCGGCTTGTTCAGTGTGCTGCGCCAGCAGGGCTATAACACCGCCTTCTACAACGGCACCGACACCAGCTTCGACAACGAGCGCGCCTACATGCAAGGCCAGCGAGTGCAGACGCTGGTCGACATGAACAATTTCGGTGAGGGTTATCAACGTAATCCCTTCAGTGCCTGGGGCTACCCGGACAAGGAACTGATCTCGCGGGTACTGGCCGACAATGACAGCGTGCAGGCGCCGTTCCTGACCGCGATCCAGACCATCTCGATGCACACCAGCTACGAGTTCCCCGATCAGGACGTGTACCGCAAGCAGTTCGAGCAGCGCCTGCAGCAGCTGCAGGTACCCGAGGCCGAGCGCGCCAGCTACCGCGCCAGCACCGATATCTACAGCACCATCCTGTACACCGATGAGCAGCTGCGCCGCTATTTCGCCTCGGTGGAAAAGACTCCGTGGTATGCCAATACCATCTTCGTCATCACCGGCGACCACCGCCTGCCGGAGATTCCGATGGGCGAGCATGTGGACCGTTACCACGTGCCCTTGATCGTGTTCTCGCCGCTGCTGAAGCAACCCAAGCGTATCCGCGCGGTGTCCTCGCAGCTGGACGTGACGCCGTCGTTGATGGCCTTGCTGTCCAATACCTATGGGCTGAAGCGGCCGGCACAGACGCCGTGGCTGGGCACCGGCCTGGACATGGCCGAGAGCTTCCGCAGCAACCAGCAATTCCCGTTGAAGCAGACCAAGACCAGTTCGCCGGAATATCTGGCTGGGCGTTGGTGGCTGCATGACGGCAAGTTGTACGAGCTGCAGGACGGCATGCACCTGGCCGAAACCGACGATGCCAGCGTGCTTGCATGGGCCAAACAGCGATTGCAGCGTTACACCCAGGCCAATGCGATCTTCATGCAGAAGATCGCGCTGACGCCGGAAGGTGCGACGCCGAAGTTGGTCGCGTACAGCGCGCCTGCAGCTGCTGCCGAAGTGGCGGCGGCACCGGCAGCGCATGGTTTGTCGCTGGCCTCGGCCGAGCTTGCCACCGTCGCCGATGGCGTGCGCTTGACCGCGGTCTTCAGCAGTGGCGATCCCAAGCCAAGCCGCTTGTTCGTGCCGCTGGCGGTGTTGTCCAGCGAGGACGGCCGCGAGTTGCAGGAAGTGTATGGGCAGGCAATGCAGCTGCCGCCGGGTGGCAGCCAGCAGGTGCAGTTGCAGCTGCGCCTGCCGCAGGATTGCGGTGGCCGCTGCTACGTGTCGGTGTTCCCGTCCGATCCGGACAACGGCAAGGCGATCGGGCAGGGCCGTTACCATCTGCAGGTGGACGCCGCTGCAGGCGTGGAGAAGTCGCAATGAGCCGCGCATTTGGCCTGGGCCTGCTGGCCGTGCTGTGTGTGCTGCCGATGGCGCAGGCAGCAGCGGCCAGTCGCGCGATCTGGACCTGGGAGGCGGAGTCGTACGCGATGATCGAAGACCCGGCGGTCGCCGATGAGGCGGTGGCGTATCTCAAGTCGCAGCGCATTGACACGGTGTACCTGTATGCCGACGCCTACAAGGACCGCAACCTCATCGTCGAGCAGCCGCAGCTGTACCGCGCCTTCATTGAACGCCTGCATGGCAAGAACATGAAGGTGTATGCCTTGCTGGGTTCCTGGTACCTGAGCACACAGAAGTATGTGTTGCCGGCGCACCGCAAGGAGGCCGAGGCGATGTTCCGCCGGGTGGTGGACTACAACGCCTCGGTGCCGGAAGCCGCGCGCTTTGATGGCGCCAACCTCGACATCGAGCCGCATATCCTCGACGAATGGGACGACGATACTCGTGCGGACTTGCTGATTGGCTTCCTGGACATGAGCGCGGCGGTGATGCGCATCAAGCAGGAAAGCGGCGCGACCTTGGCGGTTGGCCCGGCGATTCCGTTCTGGCTGGACGGCATCGAAGTGGACTGGAACGGCCGTCACCGTCCGGTCAGCGAGCACACCATCAACATCTACGACTACGTGGCCTTGATGGACTACCGCGACAAGGCCGAGGGCCGGGACAGCATCCTGTCGCACGCGGCCAGCGAGATCGCCTATGCCAATGAAGTCGGCAAGAAGGTGGTGATCGGGCTGGAGGTCTCGTCCAACGACATCGACAAGGTCACCTTCCATGAAGAAGGGCCCAAGGTGTTCGAACAGGAAGTGCGCAAGGTGGAACGTGCGCTGCGCAACGAGCCCTCGTTTGACGGCTTCGCGATCCATCACTACCGCGCCTACCGGCGCTGGGCTGGGCAGTATTGGGAATGAATGGAACCCCTCCCTCGCGCAGGCTGCGCTCCCTCCCTTGCGCGCAGCGCAGGGGAGGGCCGGGGAAGGGGGCCTTTGCTTGAGCCCCCTCCCTTTTGCGTAGCAAAGGGGAGGGTTGGGGAGGGGTGCTTCTAAAGCTCCAGTCGCCCAGCAAAACCCAACCCGCAAGCTCCGGTACTCAGAACCAGCGCAGGCACTCAACTTCAGCCGCGAAAGGCACCCCTCCCCAGCCCTCCCCTGCGCTCCGCGCAAGGGAGGGGGCAACAGCGGCGCTTTGTCGGGGAGGCAGCTAAAACCGCCGCAGCCCTTACAATGCGCCGATGGCGACGGAGCAGATTGAAATCTCGGAACGATTGGCGATACCGGAAACGGAGATCGTCGAGCGTTTCGTGCGCGCGTCCGGCGCGGGCGGGCAGAACGTCAACAAGGTCTCCACCGCGGTGGAACTGCGTTTCGACATCGCCGGCTCGCCGTCCCTGTCCGAACCACTGCGCGAGCGCCTGCTCGCCCGCCGCGATCGCCGGGTGACCGGCGAAGGCGTGCTGGTGATCGATGCGCAGCGCTTCCGCACCCAGGACCGTAACCGCCAGGATGCGCGCGAACGTCTTGCCAGCTTCATCCAGGCCAGCCTGAGCGTGCCCAAGCCACGGGTGGCTACCAAGCCCTCTTACGGCTCCAAGCTGCGCCGGCTGGATCAGAAAAAAGAACGCGCGCAGGTCAAGCGCGGCCGTTCCACACGTAATTGGGAGTAGTGCTTGAGCAACACACCGCCGACCATTCCGGCTATTCCCGCTGCCATGCCGCAGCGCAAGGGCGCCGCCTTCAGCCGTTGGCTGGGCCGCAGCGTGCTGCGCCTGGGTGGCTGGCAGATCCGTGGGCCCATCCCGGACCTGGCCAAGGCGGTGGTGATCGCCGCGCCGCATTCGTCCAACTGGGATGGCCTGTGGGGGCTGGCGGCAAAGATGGCGTTGGGCCTTGAAGCCCGCATCCTCGGCAAGGACAAGCTGTTCTGGTGGCCGCTGAGCCTGGTGTTGCGGCGGATGGGCGTGGTGCCGCTGGATCGCAGTTCGCCGCAGGGCACGGTCGGCCAAGCGGTGGCGATGATCCGCGACAGCGAGCAGATCTGGTATGCGCTGGCACCGGAAGGCACGCGCAAGCCGGTGACTGAATGGAAGGGCGGCTTCCTGAAAATCGCGCGCATGGCCGATGTGCCCATCATCCCGGCCTATTTCCATTACCCGGAAAAGGTCATCGGCTTCGGTCCGGTGTTCCATACGACCGGTGACGACGTGGCCGACATGGCCGCCGTTCGCCAGTGGTACCGGCAATGGATGGGCCACAACCGCGGCACCGGCTGAGCCGCCGCGTCCGGCGCGGCTTGGCGCCACCATCGGCACATGCCGCTCACAGGGGAACGGAGTAGGGTGATGGGCTGTTCGAAGCCCGTTCCCAAGGAGCCGTTTCATGTCGCGTACCGTTGTCCTGGCCGCCGCCATCAGCCTTGCGCTGGCCGCCTGTTCTGGCAAGGAGTCCACTGCCCCCGTGACCGCCAATGCACCTGCGGAGGCCGCCAAGCCGGGCGATGCCTCCACCAACCCGTTCATGACTGTGAGCTCGCTGCCGTTCCAGGCGCCGGCCTTCGACAAGATCAAGGACAGCGACTACCTGCCAGCCTTCGAGGAAGGCATGCGCCAGCAGCTGGCGGAGATCAAGCAGATCACCGACAACACCCAGCCGGCCACCTTCGACAACACCTTGCTGCCGATGGAGAAGTCCGGCGCCATCCTGGACCGCGTCAGCCGCGTGTTCTTCAGCGTGGTGCAGGCCGACACCAACCCGGAGCGGCAGAAGATCCAGGAAGACGTGGTGCCCAAGCTGGCCGCGCATGGTGATGCCATCCACCTCGACGCCAAGCTGTTCGCGCGCATCAAGAGCATCCATGACGGCCGCGCCGAAGCCGGCCTGGACGCCGAGCAGCTGCGCGTGGTCGAGGAAACCTACAAGGGCTTCGTCAAGGCCGGTGCCGAGCTCAGCGATACCGACAAGGAAACGCTGAAGCAGTACAACGCCGAAGAAGCCACCCTGTCCAACGACTTCCACAACAAGCTGGTCGCGGCCACCGCCGCCGGTGCGGTGGTCATCGATGACAAGGCGCAGCTGGCCGGCCTGTCCGATGGCGACATCGCCGCTGCCGAAGACGCTGCCAAGGGCCGCAAGCTCGACGGCAAGTGGGTGCTGAGCCTGCAGAACACCACCCAGCAGCCGGCACTCGGCTCGCTGCAGGACCGCGATGTGCGCGCCAAGGTGCTGCAGGCCTCGGAGACCCGCACCGAGCACGGTGATGCCAACGACACCCGCGCCATCATCCAGCGCCTGGCCCAGTTGCGTGCGGCCAAGGCCAAGTTGCTCGGCTTCCCGAACTACGCCGCCTACAACCTCACCGACCAGATGGCGCAGACGCCGGAGCATGCGCTCAAGCTGCTGACCGACACCGTGCCGGCGGCTACCGCCAAGGCTCGCGGTGAGCTGGCCGAGATCCAGAAGGTGATCGACGCGCAGAAGGGTGGCTTCAAGGCCAGCGCATCGGATTGGGACTTCTACGCCGAGCAGGTGCGCAAGGCCAAGTACGACCTCGACGAGTCGCAGATCAAGCCCTACTTCGAACTGGACAACGTGCTGCAGAACGGCGTTTTCTACGCCGCCAACCAGCTCTACGGCCTGACCTTCAAGGAGCGCAAGGACCTGCCGGTCTACCACCCGGACGTGCGCGTGTTTGAAGTCACCGATGCCAACGGCCAGCCGCTGGCGCTGTTCTACGCCGACTTCTTCAAGCGCGACAGCAAGTCCGGTGGCGCCTGGATGGACGTGTTCGTCGAGCAGGACGGCCTGACCGGCACCAAGCCGGTGGTCTACAACGTCAGCAACTTCACCAAGCCTGCCGCCGGCCAGCCCGCGCTGCTGAGCTGGGACGACGTGACCACCATGTTCCATGAGTTCGGCCACGCCCTGCATGGCATGTTCTCCAACACCAAGTACCCGAGCGTGGCCGGCACCGGCGTGCCGCGTGACTTCGTCGAGTTCCCGTCGCAGTTCAACGAGCACTGGGCCTCGGACCCGAAGGTGTTCGCCAACTACGCCAAGCACTACCAGACCAAGGCAGCGATGCCGCAGGAGCTGGTCGACAAGATCGCCAAGGCCAAGACCTTCAACCAGGGCTACATGACCACCGAATACCTGTCGGCGGCGCTGCTCGACCTGGCCTGGCATACGCAGGGCGCTGACGCACCGCTGCAGGACGTGGACAAGTTCGAAGCCGATGCGCTGAAGCGCTACAAGGTGGACCTGGCACAGGTGCCGCCGCGTTACCGCAGCAGCTACTTCGACCATATCTGGGGTGGCGGTTACTCAGCCGGTTACTACGCCTACTTCTGGGCGGAGATGATCGACCACGACGCCTTCGAGTGGTTCAAGGAGAACGGCGGCCTGACCCGTGAGAACGGCCAGGTGTTCCGCGACAAGATCCTGTCGATCGGCAATACCCGTGACCTGGCAACGGCCTACCGCGACTTCCGTGGCAAGGACCCGAGCGTCGAGCCGCTGCTGCACAACCGCGGTTTGAAGTAAGCGGCCTTGAAACAAGCGCTCGCGATTGTGAGCGTGTGAAACGACGAACGGCAGGGGAAACCCTGCCGTTCGTGTTTGTGCGCGTGCGGTGCTGCAGGCTGCAGCGCGCTGGTGTTACTCGCAACGCACCTTGGTGATGACGTTGTTGGCATCGGTGTAGACGCGCAGGCGGTCCTGGCGGATATCGCGGGAAACAATCGTGGTCGGGCTGATCGGATTGACCAGGCCTGCACCGCTCTCGGTCTTCAGGCGACGCACGGTGGCTTCGTCGTTTACCTTGCCTACCGCCCATTGCACCGCTGCATCGCTGCAGCGGCCGAAATCGGGATCGTCGCTAAGCGGCGGTGCACTCAGGCAGCCGCTCAAGGCGATGCTCAGCAGGCCGCCGACCAGCAGCGGGCGGAGGATGGCAGCGGTGTAATGCGATGTGATTTGAGGCATGGGGCAGTTCCTCCGTTCGAATATGTGCGGAGCATAGCAGCGGCCCTATGTCTGGTTGCTGTTTTTCAGGACTGCCAACCGCGTCGCGGCAGGACAATGAATGACTGCTAGGATCATTCCGGTTGTATCTCTGACCTGATCAAGCCAAGGAAGCTACCCCATGAAATCAGCCAAGCGATCCATCATTGCCGCCTGTGCCACCGTGCTTTTCGGTATGGCAGGCGTGCAGCCCGAGGCCGATGCCTGCACCCGTTTCGTCTACCACGGTGCTGGCAATGAAATCTTCACCGGCCGTTCGATGGACTACAAGATCGATACCGGCACCCATCTGTGGATGTTCCCGCGTGGCATGCAGCGCAACGGCGAGACCGGCCCGGATACGCTGAAGTGGACCTCGCGCTACGGCAGCGTCATTGCCAGCGCTTACGACATCTCCACCACCGACGGCATGAACGAAGCCGGCCTGGTCGCCAACCTGCTGTGGCTGGCCGAGTCCGAATACCCCGAGCGCAACAGCGGCAAGCCCGGCTTGGCCATCTCGGTGTGGACGCAGTACATGCTCGACAACTTCGCCACTGTCGAGGAAGCGGTGAAGGTGTTGAGCGCCGAGCCTTTCACCCTGGTGAGCGATGCAGCGCCCGGCGAGCAGCGCCTGGCCACCTTGCACCTGTCCATTTCCGATGCCAGTGGCGACAGCGCCATCATCGAATACATCAAGGGCAAGCAGGTCATCCATCACAGCCGCGACTACAAGGTGATGACCAACTCGCCGATCTTCGAAGAGCAGCTGGCACTGGAAACCTATTGGCGGCAGATCGGCGGCACGGTGATGTTGCCGGGCACCAACCGTGCTTCGGATCGCTTCGCGCGCGCTGCCTTCTATATCGACGCCATTCCCAAGTCGACCGACCCGGTGGAATCCACTGCCAGCGTGTTTGGCGTGATCCGCAATGTATCGGTGCCCTACGGCATCACCACGCCTGACCAGCCGAATATTTCCTCGACGCGCTGGCGCACGGTCTCCGACCAGTCGCGCCTGCGTTACTACTTCGAATCCGCGCTGGCCACCAATGTGTTCTGGGTGGACCTGAAGAAGATCGATTTCAGCGAGCGCGGCAAGGTGAAGCGCCTCGACCTCGGCAACCAGCAGCGCACCATCTACTCGGGTGAAGCCAACGCCCAGTTCAAGGACGCCAAGCCCTTCCGCTTCCTGGGCGTATAAGGCGAGCAATCGGCGTGCCCGTGCAAGCGGGCACGCATCATCTGGAGTTTCAATGAAAACCCGATTCACCCGCAAATACCTGTGCCTGCTGCTGGCAATTGGCGGCATGCCGCTCGCCCACGCACAGAGCAACGACAACGACGACAGCTGGCGCTTCCAGGCCACGCCTTATGTGTGGATGAGCGGCATGGAAGGGCAGGTAAGGCCGTTCCGCAGCGCACCGACGGCGGATGTGCACAAGTCCTTCTCCGAGCTGATGGAGGATCTCGACGCTGCGGCGTTCATCACCGGCACCGCACGCCGCGGCAACTTCGTGCTGCAGGCCGATTTCACCCACGCATCCACTTCCGATTCGACGCCGCTGCCGATTGGCCTGGCAGCCAACGTGAAGGTGAAGCAGACCTCGGCAACCGTGACTGCAGGCTATGCCTGGTCGGCGAACGAGCGCACCGGCATCGATCTGTTGGCGGGCGCGCGTTACTGGGACATCAATGCTGCGGTGAACGTGCCCGGCCTGGTATCGGCGCGTTCGGATTCCACCTTCGTCGACCCGATTGCCGGCGTGCGCTGGCGGCAGACGCTGAGCCCGCGCTGGAGCAGCATTGCCTATGTAGATGTAGGCGGTTTTGGTGTGGGTTCGGATTCGACCTGGCAGCTGTTGGCGCTGGCCAACTACCAGGCAACGGACAAGCTGTTCGTATCGATGGGCTACCGCCACCAGAGCCTGGATTACCACGACAAGGGCAAGCGCCTGGACGTGTCCCTGTCCGGCCCGATGCTGGGCGTGACCTACCGCTTCGGCGCAGGGCAGTAGCTTTAGTCCCCTCCCTTTCGCGTAGCGAAGGGGAGGGTTAGGGAGGGGTGCTCTGAGCAGCAACCCCCAAAAGCCCAAAGCAAACCCAACCCCCTCCCAACCTCCCCCTTGGCTACGCCAAAGGGGAGGGGCAAAGCTTCGCCCCCTCCCTTTCGCGCAGCGAAGGGGAGGGCTGGGGAGGGGTAGCTTTTGACCGTGTAGAGCCGAGCCACGCTCGGCTGGAGCCTTACCGGGAAAGTCTCTGCCGAGCATGGCTCGGCACTACAGCTTGGCCCCCTCCCTTTCGCGCAGCGAAGGGGAGGGCTGGGGAGGGGTAGCTTTTGACCATGTAGAGCCGAGCCATGCTCGGCTGGAGCCTTACCGGGAAAGCCTCTGCCGAGCACGGCTCGGCACTACAGCTTCGCCCCCACCCATTCGCGCAGCGCAGGGGAGGGCTGGGGACCAATCACTCCACCTCGTTCGGATCCGCCTTCCAATACCCGGTCGCGCGAATCCACTCCTTCGGCACCTGCAGATGCCCCTCCACAAACTTGCGCATCATCCGCGCACGCTTGGACTCGGTGGCAATCCAGTAATGCGTATCACCATCAGGCTGCTCGAAATCCACCAAAGCATCCTCCAGCAAGGTGCTGCTGGCCGCATCAAAGCCATTGCGCTCGAACCAGGAAACAGTCACCTGCGCTGAACTCTCCAGCGGCTGCCGATCACCTTCTTCCGGGATCTCGATGAACACCTCGGCCACCGCACCTTCCGGCAGCTCCTCCAAGCGCCGCGCAATCGCCGGCAACGCCGTCTCATCGCCAATCAGCACATAGCAGTCGAAGTCATCGGCCACCACATGCGAACCACGCGGGCCGGCAACCACCAATGCGTCGCCGACCTTGGCGGTGGCTGCCCAGCTCGTGGCCGGGCCATCACCATGCAGCACGAAGTCCAGCACCAGTTCCCCAGCATCAGCATCGTAGAAACGCGGCGTGTAATCGCGCGCCGGCGAAGGCTGCTTGCCTTCCGGATAGCGCGGGCCCTGCTCGGTGAGTTCCGGCAATACAAATTCGCCTTCGGCATTGGCGAAAAACAGCTTCACGTGGTCATCCGGTGAGCGGCTGTCAAAACCTTCCAGCGCATCGCCGCCTACAACAATGCGCTGCATGTTCGGGGTCAGGCGTTCCGTGTGCACTACCTGCAGCTGGCGGAAACGCGGGGTCATGCGGATCAATTGGGTTTCATGCTGTGACATGGGGGTACCTGGGGTCAGTGTCGGCAAGGCCGGGAGACCGTGGCTGGATCGCTCTGGCTGGGTCGTAATGAATAACGGTGGTGCGAATCAGTTTTCCTGCGACTGCTGCTGTACCAGTGCGGTCGCCTCTGCAATCAAACTGGCGATGCGCGCGACATCGGCGTCCTGCCAATCGCCTTTGCGCAACATCAACGAGTGGGTGAACTGGTGCATGGCATCGCGTAGCGGCGCCGGCAGGCTTTCCCTGGCGATGACGCGCGAGTTGTGGCGCGCTCGCATGCGCGCGGTTTCCACGTCCTCGGCGCGCAGCTTGAGCTGGTTCTGGCCAAGGTTGGTGATGTGGTAGCGCTTGCGACCGCCGTCTTCCTCGGCGCTCACCCAACGCTGCTTCTCGAAGTCGGCCAGCAGCGGATACACCGAGCCCGCGCTGGGCGTGTAGACGCGCACGAACATCTCGCTGATCTGCTGGATCAGCTCGTAGCCGTGGCGCGGCTGCTCGCCGATCAGCGACAGCAGCAACAGGCGCAGATCGCCACGGCCCAAGGGGCGCGGGGTGGGGGAGCGGCGGGGTTCCGGGCTGGTCATCAGGGTTTTCGATATATCGAATTTGCGCAAAACGATATATCGAAAACTCTTCCGGCGCAAATGGCAGCGCCTCCCATGGGACGGTGCAGACCAGCAAGGTGGGCATTGCTGGTGGGTGGCGGGGCCGTTCGCTGGCCCGGCTGTCATCGGGCTGACCCCGGCAGATGGCAATTTCGCCCCGTGTTTAGCGCCATTAAGGATGTTGGCAGGGGTGCGGAAGCTGTCCCCGGCTGTCCTCGTGGGCGCATGAGAACTGTCGCGAACTGTCTTGCAGACACTGGCTTTTGCCGCTCCATACGCATGCGTAGCCAGCTTGGCAAGGTACCGGGTGCGCTACACTTTACGGCTCAAAATAATGACAAGCGCGCGCGTGCGTGCAGTAACTGGGAGCGCTAATGAACTGGTTGAACGAGATGCTTGATAACGACACGAATCCCCTGGAAACCCAGGAGTGGATCGAGTCGTTGAAGGCCGTTATCGATGTCGAGGGCCCCGAGCGCGCACATCAGTTGCTGGAAGGCATGGTTGAACTGACCCGTCGCTCGGGTGCGTTCCTGCCGTTCTCCCCCACCACCGAATACGTCAACACCATCGAGCCGCAGCTGGAAGCCAAGAGCCCCGGCAATGCGGAACTGGAATGGCGCATTCGTTCCATCATCCGTTGGAACGCGATGGCCACCGTCGTGCGCGCCAACCGCAAGCCGGGCGACCTGGGCGGCCACATCGCCTCGTTCGCATCGGGCGCCACGCTCTATGACGTGGGCTTCAACCACTTCTGGCGCGCACCGAGTGACAACCACCCGGGCGACCTGCTGTTCATCCAGGGCCACAGCGCCCCGGGCATCTATGCGCGTTCCTACCTGGAAGGCCGCATCAGCGAGCAGCAGCTGGACAAGTTCCGCATGGAAGTGGACGGCGGCGGTCTGTCGTCGTACCCGCACCCGTGGCTGATGCCGGATTACTGGCAGACCCCGACCGTGTCGATGGGCCTGGGCCCGCTGGCTGCCATCTACCAGGCGCAGTTCCTGCGTTACCTGGAAAACCGTGGCCTGATCGAGAAGAGCGACCGCAAGGTGTGGTGCTTCATCGGCGACGGCGAGTCGGACGAGCCGGAAACCCTGGGCGCGATCGCCCTGGCCGGCCGCGAAGGCCTGGACAACCTGATCTTCGTCGTCAACTGCAACCTGCAGCGCCTTGATGGCCCGGTGCGCGGCAACGGCAAGATCATCCAGGAACTGGAAGGCGTGTTCCGTGGCGGCGGCTGGAACGTGATCAAGCTGCTGTGGGGCGGTTACTGGGATGCCCTGCTGGCCAAGGACACCAATGGCGTCCTGAAGAAGCTGATGATGGAAACCGTCGACGGCGAATACCAGAACTGCAAGGCATTCGGCGGCGCGTATACGCGCGAGCATTTCTTCGGCAAGTACCCGGAAACCGCAGCCATGGTCGCCGGTCTGTCCGACGACGACATCTGGCGCCTGAACCGTGGCGGCCACGACCCGCACAAGGTGTACGCCGCCTACCACCAGGCCGTGAACACCAAGGGCATGCCGACCGTGATCCTGGCCAAGACGGTCAAGGGCTACGGCATGGGCAGCGCTGGCGAAGCGCTCAACCCCACCCACCAGACCAAGAAGCTGGACGACGAATCGGTCCGCCATTTCCGCGACCGCTTCAACATCCCGGTCACCGACGAGCAGCTCAAGGACGGCCAGGTGCCGTTCTACCACCCGGGCCCGGATTCGCCGGAAGTGAAGTACCTGCAGGAGCGCCGCGCTGCGATGGGCGGCTACCTGCCGCAGCGTCGCCAGAAGGCCGACAAGTCCTTCATCGCACCGAAGCTGGAAACCTACGAGCGCCTGCTCAAGGAATCCGGCGAGCGCACCTATTCCACCACCATGGCCTTCGTGCAGACGCTGAACATCAGCCTGCGTGACAAGGAGCTGGGCCCGCGCCTGGTGCCGATCGTCGCCGACGAAGCGCGTACCTTCGGCATGGAAGGCCTGTTCCGCCAGATCGGCATCTATGCCCCGTACGGCCAGAAGTACAAGCCGGTCGACGCTGACCAGCTCATGTACTACCGCGAAGACCAGAGCGGCCAGGTGCTGCAGCAGGGCATCAGCGAGCCGGGTGCCATGTCTTCGTGGATGGCGGCCGGTACCAGCTACTCGGTCAGCAACGTGCCGATGCTGCCGTTCTACATCTACTACTCGATGTTCGGCTTCCAGCGCATCGGCGACATCGCCTGGCAGGCAGCGGACATGCGTACCCGCGGCTTCCTGCTCGGTGGCACCGCCGGCCGCACCACGCTGAACGGCGAAGGCCTGCAGCACGAAGATGGCTTCAGCCATATCGTCGCTGGCGGCATCCCGAACGTGCGCAGCTACGACCCGACCTTCGGTTTCGAAGTAACCGTCATCCTCCAGCACGGCACCAAGGCCATGATGGAAGACCAGATCGACGAGTACTACTACATCACCCTGATGAACGAGAACTACGCCCACCCGGCCATGCCGGAAGGC
The DNA here is from genome assembly GCF_056760015.1 of Stenotrophomonas sp. STEN029. Classification (NCBI taxonomy): domain Bacteria; kingdom Pseudomonadati; phylum Pseudomonadota; class Gammaproteobacteria; order Lysobacterales; family Lysobacteraceae; genus Stenotrophomonas; species Stenotrophomonas sp. STEN029. Next base: position 18,784 of record NZ_JBRREC010000069.1, read on the forward strand.
GCAGCCGAAGGCATCATCAAGGGCATGTACCTGCTCACCGACGCAGGCAAGCCGAAGAAGGGCGAGCTGCGCGTGCAGCTGCTGGGCAGCGGCACCATCCTGCGCGAAGCCATTGCAGCGGCCGAACTGCTGGACAAGGATTTCGGCGTCACCGCCGACATCTGGAGCTGCCCGAGCTTCAACGAACTGCGTCGTGATGGTTTCGACGCCGAGCGCTGGAACCGCCTGCACCCGGAAGCCGAACCGCGCAAGCCGTACGTCACCGAGCTGCTGGAAGGCCGCCAGGGCCCGGTCATCGCCGCAACCGACTACGTGCGCGCCTACACCGACCAGATCCGCGCTTTCGTGCCGGCGACGTATTCGGTACTGGGCACGGACGGCTTCGGTCGTTCGGACACGCGTGCGAACTTGCGTCGCTTCTTCGAGGTTGACCGTTATTACATCGCCCACGCGGCCATTGCGGCGCTGGCGAAGGATGGGAAGATGACGGCTAAGGATGTGGCCCGGGCGATCAAGCAGTATGGGATTGATCCGGAGAAGGCTAATCCTGTTGGGGTTTGATTTAATCCTGTGAACTAAAGAAAGCGGCCCAGTGGCCGCTTTCTTTTTGCAGGGATATCTACCTCCGACTGGGTCGGCCGGTACTTCAGCACTACATTGCAGGGAAAGCAAATGGCATCAAAAAAACATGCAAGGGAATCAATCAAGTACGGCTCCTTTCGCGGCTTGTTTGGAAGCGTTCGTGAACGCGCCTATGGTGTAGATCACAGCGTTAGGACCTACAGGGCAGTTCGCGGTTTGCGCGACGTGCACGGGCGCGCTCGTAGTTCGCTACCCGCGAATGCATATGAAGCATATTTCAGTCATATCAATGCTTTTGCTTTCGAAATGCTTCGGCAGGTGCCGATGAAGGGCTACTCGAACGTAGCTGCCCTTGTTGAGATGCCGCCGCTCCCGATAGAGGAGGAACTACTCTGGAATATCGCTCGTATTAGGGCTGGTGCCGAAGAAATTAATGACGTTCTAAATCGTGCAAGGGCCGTTGACGAATGTATATGGCGAGGTCACTCTCGAGACGCATTCAGCATCATGGACGATATCGCTGAAGAATTTGGCGAATCGATGTGGATGATAGAAAAGAGAATATTCTTGCATCAATTCGTGGGGGGACTACATGCCCAGAAGACATATGTAGCGGGCGTAAAGTCGATACTCAAGGGCGGAGTCGCTCCATTCTTAGTCCACTACATCAGTGTCCGCAATGAACCATCGACATCGGTTGCTCGTTTTGTATCCGACGTACGAATGAGATGCCAGCGAATCAAAGATAAAGAGCTGGCGACCTACATCGAGTACCGCCTGACTAGGCAGTGGCCTGAAGATGAAAGCTCAATCGCCAACATTCTTCGAGTTGAACAGAACAACGCGAACATTGATGTATACGAGACGTTCTTGTCCCTCATTACGGCAGCTCGTGCCGGGAAAGTATCCCTCTCTGTCGACATTGAGAAATATGCGAGAGAGCTGAATGAAATCCGGGATCAAAGGCTGAACGCTTGGTTTGCTGGATCCAGCGCATCCAGCACGAGTATGGTCATGGCGAAGCACTTTGTTTCCGGAGACTATGGAAAGGTAGTTCGCGCCAATTCTCTTGGGCTACCAGCAGGTGTAGAGGGTACTTTCTTGGCCGCCCTATGTCGGGCACAGCATGTGCCATTGCTGCAGCACATCGGACGTGACCGTAGGTCCCTCTCCAACGTCCTTGTATGCAAACTATCGGAAAAGATTCGAGGTGGGCTAGGGGAGTCGCGTGCCGTCGCTGAGATGGAGAAAATTGCGCTCAACTTTCATGATGGGGCTCTGGCGGACGCAATCTCCCGCGTTGCCAAAGCCGACATCTTCGACGAAATTGCAGTTAAGGAAGCACTTAACTCTATCCCGCTATACCTCAGGGGTAGTTCATTTTTGGCGCGGCTCTCCATATCTGGGGACGTCATAGCTGTCATGCGCGATCTGGTGAATGAAGGCGTTCTGGCCGAATTTTCCTCACTGGGGCCGGATGCAAGCAGAATGGCCGCTGCCTGCTGTGCGGCTGCTAATGGAGATACTGCGGCCACTATCGACGAACTTGCTTCACTGTGCGCGGATGACCGCGACTCCATCAGCAACATGGCTTTTCTGATGGGTATCGAACTCGCGTCGAAGTGGCGAGACGTAGAGGTTTTCCTAAAAATGATCGCCGAGGCTGTGGTCAGACTCGGGTCCATCTCTTTGACGCCGCGGGCCAGGGAATACGCTGCTGGGGTTAAGTGGAATGATGTTAAGACGCGCGCGCCTGACCTGAGAATCGTAGTGGCCTCCCACTACCTCCTGAGGTCTGGTGGCGGTAAGGGATGGGGGAGCATTCTTCGCTTCTCACTCGACGCATTCTTGGAGTCGCAGGGGATCAGGCACCCTTCTGAGGTAGATCGCTCGCGCAACGGCGCGGCACTTGTGAAGCATTTTTGGAAGGTGGTTTGCGAGCATAAGATTGTAGATATGATTCGCACCATAAACGGGGTCCGAGAACTTCGCATGGAAATGCGAGCGATTTTTTCCGAGCTTCGCTCAATTGATGCGATAAATAGCGAATACTATGACACTGAAATCGTTCATATAACGCACTCCCTAATGATTGAAGATGGAAGGAAGATAGTCGATCAAAGCAGAATCTATGTGGACGAGGCGGCTATTCGGGAACAGCTGAAGTCTGAACTTGCCGAGCCATTTAGTCGGTATCGTGCATTGGCACCTGCAGCTGCGAGTGATGCTAAGGAGTTTGATGAAGCAATTCGCCGGGCCGCTAAAGGAAATTTGGCTTCGGAAGGTTTGACATTTCCAACGAGCGAGGCGGATCAGCTGCTAATTGAAATGATTGGACAAAGTTGTTCAAAGTTTCTTTCCGACCCGGCTCATGGATTGGATAGCTATTTGAGCAAGCGTATTAGACACGGTTCAATTGTTGGCCACCTTCGAGGCGCCATCGAACAACATCGCGTGATCTACCAATCTCAGGGCGATGTCTATGCGCCATCAGCTGAATGGCTGGAAGATTTTGCGGATATTGATAGCGTTGACCAAGTTGAGATAAATGCGGCAATGGCGGAATTTAGTCGTAGCGTTGACTCCGAGCTTCTATACACAAAAAACCACGTGGTCCAAATTCGGTCTGCGGAGAAGAAAAACGGACTGCTTGGCGTCAATCTTTCTCCCGCAGAGTACCACGCTATTCGCTCGATAGTTCGTGTGGATCTCTCTTATGAGGGCTTCTTGACATCAATGTTTGCCACATTCTGGGGGCTCTTGAACCCCTCCTTAGATGCGGTGAAGCGTCATCTGCGGGAGCGCACTGCTTTAGTACTATCCACCGAGTTCTCTAAAGTGAGATCAAGTGTCAGTGCTAAGAGGACCAAGTGTCCACAACTCGCGCAGCTTTCGACTGGTCTCGAGCAAGCGGGCAGGGATGTATTGGCAGAGCTAGAGTTAGTTGCCCAATGGTTTGAACGATCTGGGGCGCAAGCGGCGACTCGTACTTACAAATTGTCAGACGCAATAGCAATCGGCATAGAATCGTCAAAGGCTGCCTATAAGGGCGGGCTTATAGAGCTTAGGCAGCATCTCGCTGAGGATTTTCCAATCACAGTAGTGGACATTCCTGTCCTGGCGGACGTGCTACTTGTTGCACTAGGGAATGTTTACACGAAATCGGGCGTCGCGGGCATCCCGTGGGTAAATATCTCAACCGCGATCGATGCTGAGACCGGGGTATTGATCGTTTGCGTCAATAGTGAAGTGGGGAATGGGGTATATGCGTCCGGTGCTGCAAAAGTCGAATCTATTCGCGAGGACATACGCGAGGGACGCATTGATCAGAGTTTGAGAAAAGAAGGTGAGTCAGGGCTGAAGAAGTTGGCGGCCACTGTCAAACAGTCGCAGCACGGCGGTTTGAAATTCGGGTTTGTTTCAGAGGTGGAATTTTTTGTTGAGGTGAGACTTTCCCTTGTCCTCGATGAAAGGAGCGCGGCGTGATTCAGAAAGCATTTTCTGTCTTATTTGCAGAGGATGACGTACACAAGTCGAAGCATATTCGCGAGTTCTTCGCTAGCATGTATCCGTCGGTCGTTATCACGGAGGTTGCCTCTGTAAAATCCGCTATGACGAAGCTCGCAGGTGGAGTATTCGACCTGCTGCTGTTGGATATGTCGCTTCCTACCTTCGACGTAGCTGCGGGAGAGGGAGGAGGGAGGCCTCAAGGTTCGGGTGGGATGGAGATCCTTCGTGAGATCGAAAGGCTCGATTACAGCCCGCTGGTGATAGTTGTCACCCAGTATGCGGACTTTTCAATTGATGGAAACTGGTACTTACTGTCCGAGCTGCGTGAGGAGCTGTCTGCGGAGAGTGGTGACGTGTTCATTGGTTTGGTGGAGTTTGACAGCGCAAGCGCAGACTGGCGTATCGCTCTAAGTGATCTCATGGATGAATTTGTGATAAGGAGGGGGGGGGGGAAGATTTTAGTTGTCGAGGACACACAGGCTAAGCTGAAGAAGATTATTAAAGCCCTTACTGATATCGGCGTAGTACGCGACGATATAGATACTGCTGGATGCTCATATTCTGCGAGACAGCACCTTAGGGTTGGTGTTTACGACCTTCTGCTTCTTGATGTGCTAATACCATTTCGCCAGGAGGGCGATCCTGACTCACAGGTGTGTATCGACCTTATTGACGACATCTGTGCTGGGGGCGATTACTTCTTGCCAAAGCAGATTGTTGGTTTAACCGCTTACGACGAGGGGTTGGTGGATGCGTTTGAAGCGTTCAACGGACGACTTTGGAATGTAATTAAGGTGGAGGATACCGACTCAAGTTGGGTTGATCGTGTAAAGAATTGCGTAAACTACCTAAGGTCAGCAAGTTCTGCACCCAGGCAGAAGGTTTCTGAATGCGATGTGCTGATTGTGTGTGCACTTCGCGTTCCCGAGCTTGAGGCGATTAAGCGTTTATCCTGGAGCTGGGAGTCAGAAACCCCATTTGATGAAGTTTCATTTATCTCGAAGGCCAAGCTCAGTTGCGGTAATCGTGAGATACGAGTAGTCGCAGCGGCCGCGCAAAGAATGGGGATGGTCTCTTCTGGCGTGCTAGCTAGCAAACTCATCTCAGCTCTGCGACCTGAGCTCTGTATCATGCCTGGAATATGTGCAGGTATACCGGGGAGGGTCGGTCTTGGAGACGTCATTTTTGCTGATCCGGTGTGGGACTATCAAGCAGGCAAGAGATCAGTCGATAAAGGCGGTGCTGCTAGGTTCGAGATGGCCCCGCATCACTTACAATCCGCTCCGGAGCTCAGAGCCATTGCGGAGCAGCTGTCGGATGACCGCGCCGTGCTTCGTGGTATCAAGGACTCTTGGCAATGTGCCCCCACCCACGAGCTGAGTTTGAAAATTGGCCCAGTAGCATCCGGCTCCGCTGTCGTTGCTGATTCGGGCTTTGCTCAGGCGGTGTCTCAACAGCAGCGAACGGCCTTAGGTTTGGAAATGGAGTTCTATGGAGTGTCCTCTGCATGTGCCATCGCTGGATCTCCCCGCCCGCTGTTTGTTGGAGTGAAATCGGTTTGCGATCTCGCAGACGAGGAGAAAAACGATGACTATCAGGCTTATGCCTCTTATACCAGTGCGGCGGTCGTCGACCAGTTGATCAGAAGATACTTTGAGGGTAAATAGCTTGCGTCGGAGGAGGTTGGCTCGGGTGGGGAGTCCTCGGCAGACTAGCGGAAAGCAGGGTTCAGAGTAAGGTTGATTTTTCTCCGACTCCTGTGATCTGCGTGTGGGCAACGAAGCGTCAACCAAGAATCAAATCTAGGAATGTTCTAGCCCTTGAAACGGCTTTCCCGATGCCGCTGTGGACCGGCAGAATGTGGATAAGGAAAGGGAGTTGACTGAGCTGCCTCGGATTCCATGAATGGTAGTCAGGGGACGCTCCCGACCTGTTGATATTGCAGCTCGATCTGTAAAGGTGAGGTGTAGTCGAGGCCTGAATGGAGCCGGGCGCAGTTATAGAGCAGTTCGATATACATCGAAGATGGCCGTCCTCGCCGCTTTTCGATCGGGGAACGGGCGGCCATCATTGATTTCAAGATTCTGATTGGCGAAGGACAAACGGAGTAAGGTGCATTTCCGGCAACTTAGAGTTGCTGCGGAATGCAGGTGGCATAGATGGGGTAGTTATCGCCTGTCCCTTGGCATATTTTGGAGTGCTGACATCAACGAATAACGTGTTTGATTCTTGTGGTTTTGACGCCGCGGGACTGATGGTTATAACGATAATATTCCCTATGTTCAGATTGGTATCATTCAATCAAGGATGGATTGCCGGAAAGGAGGAGTGAGCTGTGGATTTTAATATTCTTCGTGAAGCCGGAGTGCCCAGTCTTTTTGTTGTCGGCGTTGTGGTGGCTGTGTCGCTGATGAAACTATTCCATGCCACTCGGGCCTATGCGCGGCAAGGGAGGAAAGAGTGTTTGGAGCTATGGGACGGTGCTCGAGTGGGCGATTCATTCTGGTTGGAGTCATATTTCCGGCATCTATATAACGTGAAGTCGCCTCCTGCCGATCTGATTCGCGAAGGTCTGCAGGCTTTCAATCCAGCGTATGTCTGTCTGGAACTTTCGATGAACTGGAGGTTCTTCAAAGGAATGAATTTGTGCGATCTCCAATGGCGAAGTCGTTGGCTCAACAGGGCTTGGTTCCGCCGTTCTGTTCAAGTCATTCTGCTTATATTATATGGTCTGCCAGTGTCTGCGGCAGTGTATCTATGGGAACGCCAAGGAAGTGGTATTGAAGTCAAGCTCACAGCCGTGCTGCTTGTTGTCATTGGCGCGTCTTCTTTCTGGAGATTTTTGGAGATGGTCGGCGCAGCGAGGGCGTTAGAAACGCTCCGCCAATCGAGTCCTAACTCCCCAAATTTGGATGCCAATAAGGCTGTTGGTACTACGGAAAAGCAACAAAAGTTGGTTGGAAAAATGAAGCGTAAATACGCGGCTAAGGGGGGCGTCGATGATGCTTGAAGGTGGAGCGCAGTGCCGGGCTTCCCCATGCTTTTTGCTCTCTGGCTCGCTTGGCTAGCCTAAATGGGACCTTCCGCTACCCGGGGATCTAGAAAGCAGGCCAGAGAGCAAGGAGACATAGCCGACTTGGATTCCTTCTGGCGCCTGCTGGTTCTGATCCACATTGTTCTCACAATTCTCTGAGCAGATTGAGCTGCGAATTAGGTGGCTTTTCGACCGAAGGCCGCACGATGGTGTTCGAGAAATAACGCCTGCTCAGGTCTAAAGCCGTCCAGCTTTTTCTGGGGGTCAATGCCCCAGCGTTCCAGTACTTCCGGAGAAAGTGACTGATGAAAGCGCATTCGTCCATTGTCTTCGAACGTCATCAGGTGATCGTCAAACAATGCGTCTACGTGTGGTGACAGCAAGATGCCGTTATGACCATTGAGACGTTCGATGTTGTTGGATGCACGCCACGGCTTGATGTGACTTGCGATAAGCACTCGTCTATCCTCCACGCCGGTGACGCGACACGCCGATTCCAAAAGCATCACGCACTTTCGATACAAGCCTTGGCCTATGCGTGCTTTAGCCAGGTGCAAACGCTGGGTCTCATGTAGTTGCGGATCACTTTCGATCACTTGCAGGTCTTCAAGCAGCTCTCTTGCTTGTGTTGGCTCGCCGAAACTGTACTGACGTGGATCTTTTGGTTCAGTGTTTAGAAGTCCAAGAAGGCTGTAACCCAGCACATCGCTGATAGCGGCTAGGTAGCAACCTTCATTGCCCTTTCCTGTCTTCTTCTGAATTGGAGAGTACTTGTCTGGTAAAAACGGTGCGATCTGCTGCAAAAAATCGGCCGGCCGCATTGATTGGGGGACGGGCTCAAAATGCACGTCTACCAGCCAGCCCTCGTCAGCCCAGTTAGCGCCTACGCTACCGAACTCGGCTGGTTTCGGGCTGAGTACCGCGGTTGAGGTGGCCGTTCCGACGTACTCAATGTGCCCTTTTGCGTAAGAGAAAACCGTGTCACCTACGTGCACGTGACGCATATTTTCGTATGTTTGATTGAACACGCCGTTAGATTTACGTTGTGGCGACCATAGGTAGCCTCCGCGAACCTCGTGAGTACGCGTCTGCTTGTGATTAACCCACCAGAAGCTCATCGGTCTGCCTCAACTGGTTGGAAAGCAGTAAAGAACGCATTAGCCATTCAGAATTTCCCCCTTTCGGAGGATGGTAGGCGAGCGACGGTAAATCTTCCATCTCAGCCGGTGGGACTGGCCCAAGGCAATCTCGCTGCGCTTTGGCCAGCGGGAGTGAGAAATGGAGAGGGAGAAGGAGAAGGGATTTGCTGTCTTGGAGTACCTGTATCGGGATGCGGGTAACTGGAAGACGCATGGCGCTATGTTGCTGCGCGGCAAGGTACGGGATGCCGGCGCGGCGATTCGCTTCTGTTTGGAGCAGGGAGAGTTTTTCTTGCCGGAGCAGGTGTTGCTGCCAGCCCTGCATCCACAGCATTGGCGCGATCACGACGATGGTCCTAACGATCTGGACCATGCGTTTCACGAGTTCGCGGAGCTCCGGGATGCCCGGGAAGAGGATTTATTGTCGCTGTCGCCTTGTGGATCGCTCGTGCAGCTGGTTTCGTTGTTTGTAGCGGCGCAAGGTAGGTGGGATGTGCGTTGTTCGCGATACGTGGATTGAGGCATGGCTTGGTAAAACCGGGGTGGGGGGGGGGGGGGGGGGTGGGGGGACGCCCGCCCGCCCCCCGGGGTGGGCGCGGGGGGGGAGGGGGGCCCGCGGGCGTCTGAGTGACGGCAGCCCCCCCCCCCCCCCCCCCA
>NZ_JBRREC010000070.1:0-27476 GCF_056760015.1 Stenotrophomonas sp. STEN029
GGTAAGCGCGGCGCACCCGGGGTTCTTGCGGAAAGCCCCGGGTGCGCTGCGCTTACCCGGGCTACATGCGCACCAGGCCAATGGCGCCGCGTGCGCAAACCCGACGCTCGTATCGGCTCTTGCGAATCCCCAATCCCCAATCCCCAATCGCGAACCCCGAATCGCAAATCCCCAGAAAAGAACAAGGCCCGGGAAGACCCGGGCCTTGTTCTTTGGAGCAGAGACAGAAAAATCGCCCGGCTGCACGTCACTGTGCACCACCGGACGACCTCACATCCTTGTTGGCATCCTGCCAGCCCCCAGCGTCCTGCCCTTTTCGGGTTCCTGGTGATCCGTCATCCTGACGGCTCACTATTCGATTCCTTCCGCTCAGCGCCTCTCAACCGGCTGCGCAGCTACCGTCCCGGTAGCGTTCTTGGCAGGGGCAGCTCCGGCCCTTGCCTCGATCAGGTCACGATTCCGTTCGACCGTCTTCAATCCGATTCCTTTCACCAGTGCCAGTTCCTCGACACTTTTGAAGGGCCCGTTGGCCTGTCTGTGTTCAATGATCGCCTGCGCCTTGGAAGGGCCGACATTCACCAACACCTGATTCAGCTCCGCCGCGGAGGCGGTATTGATGTCGACCTTGTCCTTGGCTTGCGCCGTTAGCGTCAACAACAATGCGAGAATCAGAGACTGCAGCGTTACGGTAAAAAGCTTCATCGCTGTACTCCTTGTGGCTTGGTCATTGATCGGCTGGCTATCCCGCCGGTCAGATCAGTGTTCCGCGCCACATGAATCCAGAATATCCGGGGCGGGTTCAGCAAACAGCCAGCCAACCACCCGGGCCTTTGTAGGAAAAGTCCTACAAAAATTCACTGATGAAACCGTCGCCAGCCCGATAAACAAGGGAGCGGCGTAGAATGGTTGCACCTGACATTGCTATCGGAGATCCAGATGGACAGCGCCAAGATCGGCCAATTTCTCAGCGACAAGTGGGACAACGACATCGTCCCGCAATTGGTCGATTACATCCGCATCCCCAACAAGTCGCCGATGTTCGACGCCAACTGGGTCGCCAACGGCTACATGGAACAGGCCGTCACCCTGATGGAGAGCTGGGCCAAGGCGCAGACCATCCCCGGCCTGCAGGTCGAGGTGGTTCGCCTGGAGGGCCGCACTCCGCTGCTGTTCCTGGAAATCCCGGCCACCGGCCCGGAAACCGGCGATGACACCGTGCTGCTCTACGGCCACCTGGACAAGCAGCCGGAAATGACCGGCTGGGACGACGACCTCGGCCCGTGGATTCCGGTGCTGCGCGGCGACAAGCTGTACGGTCGCGGCGGCGCTGATGACGGCTACGCCATCTTCGGCTCGCTGGCCGCGGTGCTGGCCCTGCAGGAGCAAGGCCTGCCGCACGCCCGCTGCGTGATCCTGATCGAAGCCTGTGAGGAATCCGGCTCCTACGATCTGCCCGCTTATGTTGACCACCTGGCCGAACGCATCGGCCAGCCGTCGCTGGTGGTCTGCCTGGATTCGGGCTGCGCCAACTACGACCAGCTGTGGTGCACCACCTCGCTGCGCGGCCTGACCGGCGGCAACTTCACCGTCAAGGTGCTCAACGAAGGCGTGCACTCCGGTGATGCCTCCGGTGTGGTGCCGTCCAGCTTCCGCCTGCTGCGCCAGCTGCTGTCGCGCATCGAGGACGAAAACACCGGCCGCATCCTGCTGGAAGGCCTGCACACCGAAATCCCGGCCGAGCGCCTGGAACAGGCCAAGCGCGCCGCCGACGTGGTCGATACCGCCATCTTCGACAAGTTCCCGCTGGTCGACGGCCTCAAGCCGATGAGCGATGAGCTGACCGAGCTGGTCCTCAACCGCACTTGGCGCCCGGCCCTGTCGGTGACCGGCATCGGCGGCATGCCGCCGCTGGAATCGGCCGGCAACGTGCTGCGCCCGGAAACCTCGGTGAAGCTGTCGCTGCGCCTGCCGCCGACCGCCAATGGCAAGGCCTGCGGCGAGCTGCTGAAGGAAGCCCTGCTGCGTGATCCGCCGAACGGCGCCCACGTCAGCCTGGACCTGGAAAAAGCCTCCACCGGCTGGAACGCACCGGCCATGGCGCCGTGGCTGGAGCAGTCCATCGACGCCGCCAGCCAGGCCTTCTTCGGCAAGCCGGCGATGTACATGGGCGAAGGCGGCTCGATCCCGTTCATGGGCATGCTGGGCGAGAAGTTCCCGGGTGCGCAGTTCATGATCACCGGCGTGCTCGGCCCGCACTCCAATGCACACGGCCCGAACGAGTTCCTGCACATCCCGATGGGCAAGCGCGTCACCTCCTGCGTGTCCAAGGTGCTGTTCGACCACCACGCCGCCAGCCTGCGTGGCGAAACCAGCGGTTCGCCGGTGGCCGCCGACAGCGGCACCCGTCACGGTGGCCACGGCTGCTGCTGATCGGTCCGACGTTGTTGGTCGGATGTTGATGGTTTGATGACGAACGCAGCCTGGCCTTGCTAGGCTGCGTTTTTCTTTGGCACGGGCAAGAACATGAGCGGACTGTTTGGCAGCGACAGCTGGCTGTACATCATCCTGATCGGCTTCTTCGTAGGCCTGCTGGGGCGCTTCTTCATGCCCGGCAATAACCGCATGGGCTGCCTGCTGACCATCGTGCTCGGCGTGGCCGGTGCGGTATTCGCCGGTTGGTTCGGCCGTGAGATGGGCTGGTATGCCGCCGGTCAGCCGGCCGGCTTCATCGGCGCCATCATTGGCGCGATCGCCCTGCTGGCACTGCTGCGCCTGGTCAGCGGCGGCAAGCGCTGACTCCATCCCAACGGCGCCTGCGGGCGCCGCTTCACTTGTAGTGTCCATGAACGATCCCGCTTCCGATCCGCTGCGCGCCCAACAACGCCTGCAGTGGACCTGCACCGCACTCGGCGACCCTGCCACCACGCTTGAACGTGCATCGGTCGATGCCGGTTTCCGCAGCTATTGGCGCAGTACCAGCGCACGCGGCAGCCACATCGTGATGGACTCACCGCCCGGGTTGGAAGATGTACGTCCCTGGCTGCGCATGCACGACCTGCTGGAAACCAACAGCGTGCGTGTACCGCAGGTGCTTGCGCGCGATGTCGACAACGGCTTCCTGCTGCTGGAAGACCTGGGCGGACCAACCCTCGCCCGCTTCATCAGTGACGACACCGCCGACGCCTGGTTCGATGCAAGCTTCGCGCAACTGATCCGCCTGCAGTCGATTCCGGTGCCCGAAGGCATGGGCGCGTTCGGCGAGGCACTGCTGCAGCGTGATGCCGGCCTGTTTGAAGAGTGGTTCGTGCAACGCCACCTCGGCCTGAGCTTGGACTGCGGCGAAAGCGAGCAGTTGCAGCTGGTGCAACGGCGCCTGATGGACAACGCCTTGAACCAGCCACAAGTGCTGACCCATCGCGACTTCATGCCGCGCAACCTGATGCCGGTCGAGGGCGGTCCGGCGGTGCTGGACTTCCAGGATCTGGTCAGCGGGCCGATTGCCTATGATCCGGCCAGTCTGTTCAAGGACGCCTTCCTGAGCTGGCCGCTGGAAAAAGTGGACGCCTGGCTTGCGCGCTACCACGCACAGGCACTGGCCGCCGGCCTGCCGGTGCGGCCGTGGCCGCAGTTCCTGCGCGACGCCGACTGGATGGGCGTGCAGCGCCATCTGAAGATCCTCGGCATCTTCGTGCGCCTGCGTGATCGTGACGGCAAGGGCCATTACTTCGAAGACGCACCGCGTTTCATTCGCTACCTGGATGAGGTGTTGCCGCGCTACCCGGAGCTGGCGCCGCTGCAGGATCTGTTCGAGCGCCGCTTCAAGCCGGCAATGGCCACCAAGGCTTCCGCATGAAGGCCTTGATCTTCGCCGCCGGGCTGGGCGAGCGCATGCGCCCGCTTACCGATCACGCGCCCAAGCCGCTGCTGGCCGTGGCCGGTGTGCCACTGATCGAATGGCACCTGCAGCGCCTCGCCGCGCTGGGCATCGCCGATGTGGTGGTCAACACCAGCTGGCTGGCCACGCAGTTTCCGGAAAAACTTGGCGATGGCAGTCGCTGGAACCTGCGTCTGCATTATCTGTACGAAGGCCCGGTGCCGCTGGAAACGGGCGGCGGCATGCACAACGCGCTGCCGCTGCTCGGCGATGCGCCGTTCCTGGCGGTCAATGGTGACATCTGGAGTGACTTCGATTTCGCCACGCTTCCGCGGCAACCGAAGGGCAGCGCCCACCTGGTCATGGTCGACAACCCGCTGCAGCATCCGCGTGGCGATTTCATCCTGGATGCCGATGGCCTGCTGCATGACGAAGGCGAACAAGCACGCCTGACCTTTGCCGGCATCGGCGTGTATCGGCCGCAGTTGTTGCAGGACTGGCAGAACGTGATTGGCAGCGCCGATGGCAGCGCGGAAACCCCACCACGCTTCAAACTGGCGCCCTTGCTGCGCGCGGCGATGGCGAACAACAGCATCAGCGGCCAGCATCACCAAGGCCGCTGGACCGACGTAGGCACCCCCGAGCGCCTGCAGCAGCTGGAAAACCAGCTTTTGTAGGAGCGGCGTAAGCCGCGAAGCAAGTGAAGACTCAGATACACAGATGCCTGCAATTGCAGGCATCTTCGTTAACGGACGCGACACCGGCTTCGCGGCTTACGCCGCTCCTACAAAAGCCGCGTCCGCCAGCCGTTTGTGGGAGCGGTGTAAACCGCGAAGCAACTTAAGCCCCAGATACAAAGATGCGTGCAATCGCAGGCATCTTTCTTATGCGGATATGACATCTGCTTCGCGGTTTACACCGCTCCCACAGAATCCATAATGCCGATCAACCCGGCCCGTTCTCCAACACCCGTTTCAGGAACGGCACGGTGATCCGCTTCTTTGCCGCCAGCGATTCGCGGTCCAGCCGCTCCAGCAAGGTCACCAGTCCGCTCAGGTCACGGCCGGTACGGGTCAGCAACCAGTCCAGCGTCGCCTCATCCATCACCAACCCACGGCGCACCGAACGTTCGCGCAGCACTGCGCCACGGCCTTCGGCATCCAGCGGCTCGAGGGTGATGCGGCTGCACTGCGACAGCCGCGAGCGCAGGTCCGGCAACACCAACCCCAGGCCATCAGGCGGCAGCCGCGAGGTATAGATCACGGTCACGTCGGCAGCGCGCGCGCGGTTGTGGAACTCGAACAGGGTGATTTCCTGCTCGCGTCGACCGGCGACATATTCCAGCCCGTCCAGCGCCAGCACGTCGTGCCCTTCCAGCGCCTCCAAGGCGTCCTGCAGGCGCGTACCGGCCGCCTGCAGCGGCAGGTACGCAGGGCGACGCCCGGCCTGCAGTGCGGCAGCACAGGTGGCCAGGGCCAGGTGCGTCTTGCCGGTAGCACCGGCACCCACCAGATAGATCCAATCCTGGCTGCTGCCATTGGCAACGGCACGCAACTGCGCCAGCGCGCCTTCCGGCGCACCGATGAATGTTTCAAAGCGCTGGTCTGGCGGGTAACGCAAGGCCAGCGGTAACTGCGGCACACTCACTTCGGTTCTACATCCTTCGACACGATGCTCAGATCCGCCGGCACCTGGGCGTTGCGCGGATCCAACACAATCGTCGGCCCGTGGCCGGCATACAACTCACTTTGGCGATAACGCTGGTGCGCATAGCGCAACAGCACGTTGATCACCGCCGCCGCTGGCAAGGCCAACAGCATTCCCAGGAAGCCAAACAACTGGCCACCTGCCATCACCGCGAAAATCACCGCAACCGGGTGCAGGCCAATTTTGTCACCGACGATACGCGGGGTCAGCACATAGCTTTCCAGCAACTGGCCGACCGTGAAGACCACGCCAACCAGCACCAGCAACTGCAGGTCAAAGCCCTGCGACTGCACCAGTGCCGCCAGCACCGCCATCACCACGCCGGTGGTTGCACCCAGGTAGGGGATGAAACTGATCAAACCTGCGACCAGGCCGATCAACAGGCCCAGGTTCAGGCCCACCAGGCTGAGGCCCGCGGCATACACGATGCCCAGTGCGATCATCACCACGATCTGGCCGCGGATGAAGGCACCCAGCACGTCATTGGACTCACGCGCCAAGCGCGTAACCACTTCGATATGGTTGCGCGGGATCATCGATGCAACCCGCTCGACCAGCTTGTCCCAGTCGCGCAGGAAGTAATAGGCCAGGATCGGCAACAAGGCCAGGTTGATCACCCAGGCCACCATCGCAAAACCCGAGCGCGACACGTAGCCAAAGAAGGTGGTGGCAACGCCGCCAGCCTGCTGCCAGTGGCTGCGCACCCACTCGAACAGACGGCCCGGGTCGAGCCAGGCCATGATTTCCAGCCCGGTTTTCTGCTCAAGCCACGGGATCGCGGTGTTCATCAGCCACTCCTGCCCTTGGGGCAAAGCGGCGACCAGGGTAATGATCTGGCGTTGGATCAAGGGCACCAGGATCAGCAGCGCCAAGGCCAGCAGCAGGATCATCAACACGAACACCAGCACCACCGCGGTATTGCGCGAACGGCCACTGGCTTCCAGCCGGTCCACCAACGGGTCGCCCAGCCACGCCAGCATCAAGGCGACCACGAACGGGGTCAGCACTGGTGCCAGCAGCCACATCACCCACAGCCCGAAGGCACTGAGCACCACCCACTTGAGGCGGCGCAGGAACAGCGCGATTTCCATTTCCGCTGTATCAGTACTCATCGAATTCGGTACTCCGCGCGGCGGCTACTGTTCTGTTCGGTACCGGCGCCGGCATCGTCGTCGCCTAGCGCACCCACCGGCTGTAGCGCGGCGTCGCTGCCCAGCATGCGATTGAACCCAGGCAAGCCGCTCATCAGCTCGACATCCAGCTCCAGTCGGTCACCCGAGGCCTGGATCGGCATGATCGACTTGACCACCGCCACTCGCTGCAAGGTGGCCGCCAGGCGCAGGTAGTCGTCGGCACTGCGGATACCGCTGACCACGATCCGGTAAACGCCGGCGGCACCACCGACCGGCGCCTTGGCATAACGCCGCACCAGCGCATCGGCGGCGCCATCGGCACCGGCCATCATCGCCCGCCGGGCATCGGCGTCGTTGGTGGTCCACTTGGACAGTTCTCGGCCATTGTCGACAAACACCCAGTCCGCAACCCAGCCGCCACCCTTGCCACGGTACAACTTGCCGATCAGCTGCATCGGCGGCGAATAGCGCGATGAGGCGCGCGCTACCGCAGCAATGTCCTGGCGCCAGATCGCACCGACCAGGGCCTGCTCGGCCGCGCCGCCGGCAGGCAGGCCCAGCTTGAAGCCACGTTCAACCGCACGATCCAGCAATGGCCGCGCCGCATTGGACTGCGGTACACCGACCAGGCGCGGACCGCTGCCATCATCGATGGCCAGCCAGACCACCGGCTTGGGTCGTGGCTGCGGCCATACCGGCAGCCCCAGCGCCGCTACCAGCCCGTCGACGTCATCCTGGCGGAAGCGCGCCACCAGCATGGTCCGGAAGCTCGGTGCGCCACTGGCGCTGACGCTTTGATCCTGCCGATAGTCGTAACTCTCGGCCATGTCCTTGGCGCTGCGCAGGGCCTGCGCCACACCCGGCCGCGCCAGCACGCTGCGGTCGCCGGACAGCTTGGCCAGCACCGCGCCCAGCGCGCGCGCCAGCCCGCCGTTGCGATCGGCCTCGCTTTGGCTGTTGACCGGTACCTCGGCCTCATAGGCACTGCTGGCGCCAGCCACGTCCCCTTCGGTACGCATGCTGGACGACTGTGCCTGCACCAACGAAATTGGCAGGCAGAGCGCCAGAAACAGGATTGTGACCAGGCTGCGGCGCATTGAAATTTCCATTGCTCGACGATTCCGGAGGGAATTGTTGCCCGAATGGGGCCTTCACGCCAACGTGGCCTGTTAAAATCGACCGTTCACCCCGCCAGTGCAGCCGCCAGTGACCAGCCCCTCGACCTCTGCCAACTCCCCCCTGACCTACCGTGACGCCGGTGTCGACATCGACGCGGGCAACGAACTGGTCGAGCGTATCAAGCCGCTGGTAAAGCGCAGCTTCCGCCCGGAGGTGATGGGCGGACTGGGTGGCTTTGGCGCCCTGTTCGACCTCTCCAACAAGTACCGCGAACCGGTGCTGGTGTCCGGTACCGACGGCGTCGGCACCAAGCTGAAGCTGGCACAACAGCTTGGCCGCCACGACACGATCGGCATCGATCTGGTCGCGATGTGCGTCAACGACGTGCTGGTACAGGGTGCTGAGCCCTTGTTCTTCCTGGATTATTTCGCCACCGGCAAGCTCGACATCGACACCGCCGCGGCCGTGGTCGGCGGCATCGCCAATGGCTGCACCGAGGCCGGCTGCGCGTTGATCGGCGGCGAAACCGCTGAAATGCCCGACATGTACGCCCCGGGCGAGTACGACCTGGCCGGCTTCACCGTCGCCGGCGTGGAGAAGAGCGAGCTGAAGGACGGCTCGGCCGTTGCCCTCGGCGACGTGCTGATCGGCATTGCCTCCTCCGGTCCGCACTCCAACGGGTATTCGCTGGTCCGTCGCATCTATGAACGTGCCGGCAGCCCGGCCGATCTGGTGCTGGAAAACGGCGTGAAGCTGGTCGATGCGCTGATGGCGCCGACCCGCCTGTACGTCAAGCCGATCCTGTCGCTACTGAAGACCCACGGCGCAGCCGTGCACGGCATGGCCCACGTCACCGGCGGCGGCCTGACCGAGAACATCATCCGCGTGGTGCCGGAAGGCCTGGGCCTGACCATCGACGCCAGCAGCTGGCCGTTGCCGCCGGTGTTCCAGTGGCTGCAGCGCGAAGGCAATGTGGCCGACAGCGAGATGTGGCGCACCTTCAACTGCGGCATCGGTTTCGTGCTGCTGGTGCCGGCCGACCAGGTCACCGCCATCAACGCCACGCTGGACTCGTTGGAACTGGCGCATTGGCAGATTGGTGAAGTGGTCGCTGAAAACGGCGCCGAACGCGTCCACATCGGCTGAGCCAACGCCTACATGACAGCCGCCAAGAAGGCCGCCTTCATCGGCGTGCTTGTTGTATTCGCGCTTACCTGGATCAAACCGCTATGGCCTGTGGAACAGGCCCTGCACAGCTCGCTGACCGTGCTCGGCCTGCTGGCGCTATGGTGGGTGGACCGCCACTGGCCGCTGGGCAGCGGTGCCTTCGCGGCCATCTGCGGCTTCATCCTCCTGCACTGCATCGGCGCCCGTTGGCTGTACTCCAACATCCCCTATGACCAATGGGCACAGGCGCTGTTCGGCTGGTCGCCAAACGCCGCCTTCGGCTGGGAGCGCAATCATTTCGACCGGCTGATCCACCTGCTGTACGGCATCTGCTTCACCCCGGCGTTGACCCAGCTGGCCCGGCGCACCTGGCCGGCACTGCGCGTGGGCCAGGCCTTCACGCTGGCGGTGATGACCATCATGTGCACCAGCCTGGCCTACGAATGGCTGGAATGGGGCATCGCACTGGCACTGTCACCGGAAGCCGCAGAGGCCTACAACGGCCAGCAGGGCGACATCTGGGACGCGCATGCGGACATGTTGCTGGCCACCCTCGGCAGCCTGGCGCTGTGGCCACTGCTGCGGAAGACGCGGGCATGAGCCCCCTGCCCCGTCTCGCCGTGCTTGCCTCCGGCCGCGGCAGCAACCTGCAATGCCTGCAGGACGCGATTGCCGCAGGCCAACTGGATGCGCAGATCGTCGGTGTGTTCTCCGACAAGCCAGCCGCCGCCGCGCTGGAAAAAGTGCCCCCCGCACAGCGTTGGGCGCGCTCCCCCAGCGATTTCGCCGACCGCGAGGCGTTTGACAGCGCACTGGCCGATGCAGTCGCCGCAAGCAAGCCGGACTGGATCATCTGCGCCGGCTACATGCGCATCCTCGGCACTGGCTTCGTGCAGCGCTTCAGCGGCCACCTGGTGAACATCCACCCCTCGCTGCTGCCCTTGCACAAGGGCCTGCATACCCATGCCCGCGCCATCGAGGCCGGCCATGCGGAGCACGGTGCCAGCGTCCACTTCGTCGTAGCTGAACTGGATGCCGGCGCAGTGATCGCGCAGGCACGGGTCCCGGTGCTGGCCGGGGACAGTGCGGAATCGTTGGCCAAGCGCGTGCTGGCGGTCGAACACCCGCTGCTGCTGGCCAGCGTCCAGCTATTGGTTGCCGGGCGCGTGGCTGAACAGGACGGCGTGGTCCACTGCGACGGTCAGTCCCTGTTTAGCCCATTGCGCCTAGATTCCGCCGGAACCCTCCGCCGCTGATCCGCACAGGCTGCTGACGTGTGGTTTGGCAAGATCCCTCCTTCCTTCTGCCTTCGTCCTCACATGGCCATAGCGCTTTTCAAACCATTGGTTTTGACCGCACTGCTGGTATCAGCCGTCAGCCATGCACAGGAGACGCCCGCCCCTGCGGCTGCTCCGGCGCAGGCACCGGTTGTGCTGCCGCCGCCAGCGCTGGAGTGGAGCCCGCCGGCACTGGAGCCCTTTGTCGCCACCTACCAGGCCCTGTACAAGGGCAAGGAAGCCGGCGATGCCACCATGCGGGTCGTGCATAACAACGGCAATCAATGGCGGGTGGACATGGCGGTGCGCGGCAAGCGCGGCTTCGCCAGTGTCCTCGGGCTGAACATCGAACAGAGCAACGTGTTCAACAACGAGGGCAGCGTCTACACGCCACTGAGCCAGAGCACGGTCAAGAAAGCCCTGTTCATGAGCAAGAAGGTTACCGGCGTCTATGACTGGCAGGCCGGTACCGCGCAGTGGCAGGGTGACCTCAAGAAAGAACGGCAGCGCCCGATTGCGCTGCAGCGCGGCGACCAGAGCGCCTTGGTGCTGAACCTGTCGCTGATGCGCGATGCGCGCCCGGGACAGGCACTGCAGTACCGCTACGTCGATGTCGGCCGCGTGCGCCAGTATGAGTATCGCGCCGCCGACACCACCGAGAACGTGCAGGTAGGTGATCTCAGCTATGACGCCTTGCGGGTGTATCGCACCAATGGCGGCAATGATGAAACCATCCTGTGGATCGCCAATGGCGTGCCCACGCCGGTGCGCATCCTGCAACGCAAAGACGGGCAGGACGAAATCGACCTGCGCCTGATCGAATACCAAGGAGCCTGAGCATGAAGCTTACCCGTAGCCCCCTGCGTTACCTCGCTGCCGCCGCACTGGTCGCGACCAGTTTGCCGGCGCTGGCATTCGAGCCGTTCACCGCCAACTACCAGGCCAGCTACATGGGCATGCAGGCCAATGGCGTGATGTCGGTAGCGCCTGCCGGCAACAACCAGTGGCGCTACAGCCTGCAGATCAAGAACCCGATGGCGGAACTGAGCCAGGCCACAGTGTTCGACGAACAGGGGGGCAAACTGCGCCCGTTGAGCAGCCATGACCGTTCGGTGGTGCTGATCAAGCGCAAGCAGGTGGAAGCGCGTTATGACTGGAACAGCGGCCAGGCCACCTGGAGCGGCGACGTGAAGCCTGATCGCAGCGGCCCGATCCGCCTGCAGAGCGGCGACATGGATGCACTGTTGATCAACCTGGCCATTGCCCGTGATGTCGCCGCCGGCAAGCCCCTGACCTACCGCATGGTCGACGATGGCCGCATCAAGCCCATGACCTACCGGGTGATCGGCAAGGAAAACCTGACCATCGGAGGCAAGCAGCAGGAAGCGACCAAGGTGTCGCGCGTGGATGGAAACAAGGAACAGATCGCCTGGATCGTCCCCGGCATGCCGGTACCGGCACGCCTGCTGCAGCGCGAAAACGGCCAGGACGCACTGGACCTGACCATCCGCTCCATCAACTGATCGCATCCCCCGCCCCCGACACGCCCGGCCTGATGCCGGGCGTTTTCATGGAAGAGACGCCGTGCCCCTTGCTCGCAGATTTGCCGTACTCCCGCTCGCTGCCGCCCTGCTTGTATCCCTGCCCCCGGCTGCCGATGCCGCCGTACAGCGTTTCGATGGACGTTACACCGCCAGCTACAAGGGCCTCAGCGCAACTGCGCGGATGACCCTCACCCCGGCCCGCAATGGTTCCTGGATGTACCTGCTGACCGTGGATCACATGCTTGCCAAGCTGAGCCAGGCCACCGTGTTCCAGGACATGGGAACGCAGTACCGGCCGCTGGGTGGCAGCGACCGGAGCAGCTATGCCTCGGTCCAGCGCGGCGTTATTACCAATTACAACTGGGCAGCCGGCCAGGCGCGCTGGAGCGGCGACGTCAAACCCAACCGCGCCGGGCCGGTAGCCCTGCAGAACGGCGACATGGACGCGTTGCTGATCAACCTGGCATTGGCACGCGACGTACCGGCCGGGCGTCCGCTGTCCTATCGCATGGTCGAGAACGGGCGCGCACGGCCAATGAACTACCGGGTGATCGGTCGTGAGCGGGTCACCGTCGCCGGCCGCGACTACGACGCCACCAAGGTTGCCCAGGGTGGCGCCGAAAAGCAGACCATTGCGTGGATCGTGGCCGGCATCCCGGCACCGGTGCGCATCGTCCAGCGCGAAAACGGCGCCACCACGATCAGCCTGCAGATGAACTCCTGGTCGCGCTGAGCACAGCGCAGAGCCACGCTCAAGCGTAGCGCGGGCAAGCGGCGAACCCCGGACCTGGGCAACCGCTGCGCCAGGTAATGACAGGGCTCAAGCAGGAGCTGCGCCCTGCCTGATCCACTTCAACCCGGGCCAGCTACGCTTTGCCCGGGTCAACGATCGGTAGCGATCGACACCACAGCATTGCGGCGCGCTCCTGCTACTGGGTGGCGTCCTTCTTGAACACCGTGCGGCAATCGCGGCGGAATTCCTCGCCACTGCTGCGCCAGATGAAGCTACGGCAGTGGCGATCACCCTCTTCGCTGTCCTTCACCTGCACCGCATAGAACGCCTGCAGGAACTCGTCGCTGCTGATCTGGCCGTCGCCATTCCAGTCCATCTGTTCCTTCTCAACGCCCTGGGTGATGGCCACGCCGCTGTACCAGCCCCAGCCCAACCAGGCCAGGGCCAGCAGCACCAGGGCCAACAAAGCCCTGCGGCGCGGACTGAAGCGCCCCTTGAGGATCATGCGATCCGCCGCACGTTTGCACCAAGCCCGCTAAGCTTTTCCTCGATGTTCTCGTAGCCACGATCAAGGTGGTAGATGCGGTCGATGCTGGTCTCGTCCGCAGCCACCAGGCCGGCCAGGATCAGGCAGGCCGAGGCACGCAGATCGGTCGCCATCACCGGCGCACCGCTGAGCTTGGCCACGCCGCGCACGATCGCGGTATGGCCTTCGATCTGGATGTCGGCACCCAGGCGCAGCAGCTCGTTGACGTGCATGAAGCGGTTTTCAAAGATGGTCTCGGTGATCACACCCACGCCATCGGCAACGCAGTTCATGGCCATGAACTGCGCCTGCATATCGGTCGGGAACGCCGGATGCGGCGCGGTGGTGATGTTCACCGACTTGGGCCGCTTGCCATGCATGTCCAGGGTGATGCTGTCTTCGGTGGTGCTGATCTCGGCGCCGGCCTCGGTCAGCTTGTGCAGCACTGCGTCCATCGTGTCCGGGCGTGCATTGCGCACCGTGACGCGACCACCGCTCATTGCTGCAGCCACCAGGAAGGTGCCGGTTTCGATGCGGTCGGGCAGTACCGCGTGGCGGCCACCGTGCAGGCGCTCGACGCCTTCCACGACCAGGCGCGCGGTGCCGATGCCTTCGATCTTCGCACCGAGTGCAATCAGGCAATGCGCCAGATCGGCCACTTCCGGCTCCATCGCGGCGTTTTCCAGCACCGAGGTGCCTTCGGCCAGTACCGCCGCCATCAGCACGTTCTCGGTGCCGGTGACGCTGACCATGTCGAAGGTGTAACGGCCGCCTTTCAGGCGCCCATCAACGTGGGCCTTGATGAAGCCGTTCTCCACGCTGATTTCCGCACCCAGTGCCTGCAGGCCCTTGATGTGCTGGTCAACCGGGCGCGAGCCGATGGCGCAACCGCCCGGCAGCGACACTTCGGCCTTGCCGAACTTGGCCAGCAACGGACCCAGCACCAGGATCGAGGCGCGCATGGTCTTGACCAGCTCATACGGCGCAACGTGCTGATCAACCGTACGCGGGTCCACCACCACCGCGCTGCCGCGCGACAGCGTGCCCTGGTCGACGGTGACCTTGGCGCCAAGCTCACCGAGCAGTTTCACCGTGGTGATCACGTCGTGCAGATGCGGCACGTTGGTAATTTCAACCGGCGCATCGGCCAGCAAGGTGGCGCACAGGATCGGCAGGACGGCGTTCTTGGCGCCGGAGATATGAACCTCACCGTTCAGCGCATTGCCGCCGGTGACTACGATTTTTGCCATGGATTTAAGGCCGATATAAGGAGAAGAGAGTTCGCCGGCTCAACCGGCTTCACCCGGAGTGATGGTTTTCAGCGCCAGCGCATGGATCGCACCGCCCATCAGGTCGCCCAGCGTCGCATACACCATGCGGTGGCGCGCCAAGGGCATCTTGCCGGCAAATGCCTCGCAGACAACCGTGGCCTCGAAGTGCACCCCGTCGTCGCCCTGCACGTCGGCGCGGGCGCCCGGCAGGCCGGCTTCGATCAGATTTCGGATGGTCTCGGCGTCCAAAGCGCTTTCCTAATAAAATGAACCCCCATTCTACTCTCCGAGTGGCATCCGTATGGCTGCTTCACCGCTTTCCCTGGCTACATTGCGCGACACCGATCTGGTGGCCAGTGGTCACCGTGTGTTCGAGATCGAGCGCGACGAACTGGACCGGGTAGGCGGTCGCATTGGCGCCGAGTTCGCCGCCGCCTGCCGGCTGGTGCTGGCTTCGCGCGGCCGTGTGGTCACCACCGGCATGGGCAAATCCGGGCATATCGCGCGCAAGATCGCCGCCACCCTGGCCTCGACCGGCACACCGTCGTTCTACGTGCACCCAGGCGAGGCCGGGCACGGCGATCTTGGCATGATCACCGAAGATGACGTGGTTTTGGCGCTGTCCTATTCGGGTGAATCGGACGAAGTACTGACCCTGTTGCCGGTGTTCAAGCGCCAGGGCAATCCACTGATTTCCATGACCGGCAGACCGCAGTCGAGCCTGGCGCTCGCCGCCGATGTGCACCTGGACGTGAACGTGGACCACGAGGCCTGCCCGCTGGCCCTGGCCCCGACCTCCAGCACCACCGCCTCGCTGGCGATGGGCGATGCGCTGGCCGTGGCCCTGCTGGATGCGCGCGGCTTCACCGCCGACGACTTCGCCCGCTCGCACCCGGCCGGCAGCCTGGGCCGGCGTCTGCTGCTGCACATCACCGACGTCATGCACGCCGGCGACGATCTACCCAGCGTCCGTGACGACGCCAGCCTCAGCCAGGCCCTGATGGAAATGAGCCGCAAGCGGCTGGGCATGACCGCCGTCGTCGATGCCCAGGGCAGACTGGTCGGCCTGTTCACCGACGGCGACCTGCGCCGTGCACTGGACACCGACCTGGACGTGCGCACCGCCAGCATCGCTCAGGTGATGACCCGCAACCCGCGCACCATCGGTGCCGACCAACTGGCCGCCGAAGCCGCGCGGCTGCTGGAAACCCACAAGATCAATGGCTTGATCGTGGTCGATGGCGACAATCACCCCGTCGGCGCCCTGAACATTCATGACCTGTTGCGGGCAAAAGTCGTCTAAACCCCGCACAATCAACGACCTCGGACCAACACACGACCTGCCGCAACGGATCCTGCCTGCCAATGCCCTACTCGCCGCTAGCGCTTTTCCCCACCAATCTGCACGCCACCGCCAGCGCCATCCGCCTGGCCTGCTTTGACGTGGACGGCACACTGACCGACGGCCGGCTGTTCTACGACCATGCCGGCAACGAGAGCAAGGCGTATTACGTGCAGGACGGGCTGGGCCTGAAGCTGCTGCAGCAACACGGCATCCACCCGGTGCTGATCACCGCCCGCAACAGCCTGTCGGCGCAGCGCCGCGGCGCCGATCTTGGCATCGACACCCAGATTGCGGTCGGCGACAAGCTGGCCAGCGTACGTGCCTTGTGCGACCAGCACGGCATCGGCCTGGAGCAGGTCGCCTTCATGGGCGACGACCTGCCCGATCTGGCGCCGCTGGGTGCGGTCGGCCTGGCGGTCGCCCCGGCGGATGCGCATCCGTGGATCGCCGAACGCGTGCACTGGCAGACCCGTGCCCAAGGCGGACGCGGCGCAGCGCGCGAGCTGTGTGACGTCCTGCTGGCCGCACAGGGCAAACTGGATGCAGTCCTGGCGAGGTTTTCCTGATGAGTTGGCGTTCAGTTCTTGGCATTGGCCTGCTGTTGGCCGCCCTGATCAGCGGCTGGGCGGCATGGCGCAACCGCGCCAACACCGCGCCAACGGCCATTGAACAAGGCAGTACCGATTTCACCCTGACCGACTTCGAGATCGTCACCCTGGACAAGCAGGGCAAGGAGTCGATGACGCTGCGCGCGCCGTCGATGGCGCGCAGCCGTGCCGACCAGACGTCCAACATCACCAAGCCACTGTTCCTGTTGCCTGACACGGCTGGGCAGCACTGGCGACTGAGCGCCGATACCGGCTGGGTCAGCCCCAAGGGTGAGGAGCTGCGCCTGCGCGGCAATGTCGCCGGCGACAGCCCCACCGATGGCAAGACCCCACCAACCACTTTCCGCACCGACTCGCTGGATGTGTTCGCCGAGCAGGACCTGGCGCGCACCGATGCACAGGTCACGCTGACCCGACCAGGCCTGTCGCAGACTGGCGTCGGCTTCCGCGCCAACCTCAAATCCCAGCAGTACTCACTCCTTTCCCAGGTCAAGACCCGCTATGAACCCAAAGCTGCCCGCTAAGCTCGCGTCGATCACCCTGCTCGCCGTCCTGCTCGCACCTGGCCTGGCGTGGTCCAAGGCATCGGATCGCAACCAGCCGATGACCATCGATTCCAACAACAATGACTGCAATTTCAGCGACAACGGCAAGTGCCAGTTCAGTGGCAACGTGGTCATCACCCAGGGTTCGATGGAGATCCATGCCGATACCGCTGACGTGATCCGCAAGAACGGCGAAACCGAGCGCGTGATCCTCACCGGCAAGCAAGCCACGCTGAAGCAGCAGATGGATGACAACACCTGGATGAATGCCCGTGCCGACAACATGGACTACAACATCAACAGCGAAGTGATCATCCTGACCGGCAACTACAAGGTTGAATCCGAGCGCGGCACCAATGCCGGCCAGCGCATGGTCTACAACACCCGCAGCGGTTCAATGCAGAGCGGCGGCGACGGCACCCGCGTGCGCACCGTGATCCAGCCCAAGAACAAGGCGCCGGCAGCGGCGGGAGAGGCCAAGTAATGCTCGTCGCCCAAGGCCTGCGCAAGCGCTACAAGAACCGTGAAGTCGTCAAGGACTTCGGGCTGACCCTCGATGCCGGCGAAGTGGTCGGCGTGCTCGGCCCGAACGGTGCCGGCAAGACCACCTGTTTCTACATGATCGTCGGCCTGGTCGCTGCAGATGCCGGCAGCATCGTGCTCGACGGCAAGGACATCACCTCCGAGCCGATGTACGAGCGCGCCAAACTGGGCGTGGGTTATCTGCCGCAGGAACCGTCTGTGTTCCGCAAGCTCAGCGTGGCCGACAACATCCGCCTGGTGCTGGAACTGCGCACCGACCTGGACAACGCCGGCCGCGAACGCGAACTGTCCTCCTTGCTCGAAGAACTGCAGATCAGCCACGTCGCCGACCAGACCGGCGCCAGCCTGTCCGGCGGTGAACGTCGTCGCTGCGAGATCGCCCGCGCACTGGCTGCAAAGCCACGCCTGATCCTGCTCGACGAACCGTTTGCCGGCGTCGACCCGATCTCGGTCGGCGAGATCCAGCGCATCGTGACCCACCTCAAGCAACGCGGCATCGGTGTATTGATCACCGACCACAATGTGCGCGAAACCTTGGGAATCTGCGACCGGGCGTATATCCTCGCAGAAGGCAGCGTACTGGCGCAGGGGGCACCGGAAGATCTGCTTGCCAATACCGACGTGCGCCGTGTTTACCTCGGGGACGCTTTCACCCTCTGAGTCGCAGCGCCACGTCGGGCCCCTACCCGAACGGATCAGGCATGAAAGCTCGGCTGCAGACATCGATGGGACAGAATCTGGTCATGACGCCGCAGTTGCGTCAGGCCATCCGTCTTCTGCAGATGTCCAGCACCGAGCTCGAAGTGGAACTGACCGAGGCGGTGGAAACCAACCCACTGCTGGAATGGGCTGAGAACTCCGAAGGCGCCGACGGCGACGAGGCTCCCGCAAGCAGCGCCAATGACGATGCCCCGATTGATCCCGCGCAAGGCGATATCAACGCCGATGGCGAAGATTGGGACGGCGGCGATGAAGACTGGAGCAGTGGCCGCTCCGGCTCCTTCGATGGCGACGAAGACGACGAACGCGAACAGGCCGAAGACGGCGATACCCTCGCCGATCACCTGTTGTGGCAGCTGCACCTGACCCACCTCGGGCCGCGTGACCGCGCCATCGGTGTGGCCTTGATCGACGCATTGGATGAAGACGGTTATCTGCGCGAGCCCTTGTCGGCAATCGCACAGACACTGCTGCCTGAAACCCATGCCGACGAAGATGAGATCCTGGCGGTATTGCGCCAGATCCAGCGCTTTGACCCGGCCGGGGTTGGCGCACGCAGCCTGGGCGAATGCCTGAGCCTGCAGTTGGACGTACTGCCCTGCCAAACCCCTGCTCTTGCCCTGGCCCGACGTATCACCGATGGCCCACTGGAGCGCCTGCCGCGCGCCGGCATCAGCGGCATCGCACAGGAACTGAAACAGTCTGTTGCCGACATCGAAGAAGCCGTGCAGTTGCTGCGCTCACTCGATCCGCGCCCGGGCAAGCAACTGGGGCAGATGACGTCTGACACCTACGTCGTGCCCGATTGCGTGGTCTGGCGCCAGCGTGGCATCTGGCGCTGCGCGTTGGCCGGGCACGCTGGCCCGCGGGTAGTCATCAATCAAAGCTACGAGCAACTGATCCGCCGCTGCGGCGATGCCGACGCCAGCTATCTGCGCGCACAGCTGCAGGAGGCGCGTTGGCTGCTGAAGAGCCTGCAGGCCCGTGGCGAAACCCTGCTGCGGGTGGTCAACAGCCTGCTGCATCACCAGGCTGGCTTCCTGGAATTCGGCGAACAGGCACTGCGTCCGCTAACGCTGCGTGAAATCGCCGGCGAACTGGAGCTGCACGAATCCACCATTTCGCGCGCCATCGCCCGCAAGTACGTACGCACCCCGCGCGGCACCCTGCCGCTGCGCGCCTTCTTTGCCTCCGGCATCGATACCGAAGGCGGCGGGGAGGCCTCCAGCACGGCCATCCAGTCGATGATCCGCAACCTGATCGATGCGGAAAACCCGCGCAAACCACTTTCTGACGCCAAGCTGGCTGAGATGCTCAAAACAAGTGGCATACCGGTAGCGCGCCGCACCGTTGCGAAGTATCGTGAGGCCATGAACATCTGTGCCTCTCACGAACGCGTCCGCATCGCCTGAAGCATTCGTTGAGCAGCGCAGGGTTC
Organism: Stenotrophomonas sp. STEN029; assembly: GCF_056760015.1. Classification (NCBI taxonomy): domain Bacteria; kingdom Pseudomonadati; phylum Pseudomonadota; class Gammaproteobacteria; order Lysobacterales; family Lysobacteraceae; genus Stenotrophomonas; species Stenotrophomonas sp. STEN029. The sequence continues at coordinate 19,551 of NZ_JBRREC010000070.1, forward strand.
ATTAGGCAACCCCGAACCACAGGAGGAATCCGATGCGTATCGAGACGTATGGCCAGCAAGTTGAAGTCACGCCTGCCCTGAAGGAGTACGTGGAAACAAAGCTGGAGCGGCTGGGTCGGCACTTCGACCAGCACTGCGAAGTACGAGTCCAGTTGTCCACCCGCAAGCCTGACTACCTCGTCGTCGCCACGGTGAATCTACCCGGGCGCACCCTGCACGCCGATGCTGCCGAACCCACCATGTACGCAGCCATCGACGTCTTGGCCGACAAGCTCGACCGACTGGTCATAAAGCACAAGGAAAAGCATCTTCCCCACGCATCGCATGCTCTGCGCGACAATGGCTGATCTTTACACCCAGCCGTAAGCCCAACATGCCGTTGACCGACCTGATGGCGGCCGTGAGTACCCAGGTACTCGCGGTCGCTGATCGAGACAGCACCCTGATAGCCGCCTCCCGCCTTCTCGCCTGTCGTGAAGCCGGCGCGGACAGCCTGTTTTCAAGCCTGCGCGAACGTGAAAACGTCGGCAGCACCGCCATTGGCCACGGCATCGCCATTCCCCACGGGCGTTCGGAAACCCTGCAGGAACCTCGCGGCGCCCTGCTACGGCTGCAACAACCCGTTGACTTCGGCGGCGACGAACCGGTGGACCTGGTCTTCGCCATGGCCGTACCCGCGCATTACACCCACCAACACCTGATGCTGCTGTCCGAGCTGGCGGAGATCTTCTCCGACGCCGACATCCGCCAGGCACTGCGCGTTGCCCCCGATGCGCAGACCCTCAAAGACATCATCATCAACCCGCAACAGGCGCGTCGCGGATGAATACCAGCATCACCGCCCAGGAACTCTTCGACCAGCAGCGCGAGAAGCTCGACCTGCGCTGGGTCGCCGGCCATGCCGGTGCGCAACGTGAGCTGGAGGCCGGAAACACCGTCTCGCGGCGGCCCTCGCTGGCCGGCTACCTCAACACCATCTACCCGAACAAGGTGCAGATCCTCGGCACCGAGGAACTGACCTGGCTGGATTCGCTGGATGCCCGCCAGCGCTGGGAAGTCATCGAGCGCATCATCCAGGCGCGGCCACTGGCGCTGGTGATCACCAAAAGCCATGGCTGCCCGGAAGACCTGCGCTCGGCCGCCGACGAATCGCAGACGCCGTTGTGGGTGTCGCCACGCCGCGGCCATGAGCTGCTCAACCACATCAGCTACCACCTGGCCCGCACGCTGGCGCCGCGGGTGATCCTGCATGGCGTATTCATGGAGATCTACTCCATCGGCGTGCTGATCACGGGTGAGGCAGGCTCAGGCAAGAGCGAACTGGCACTGGAACTGCTGTCCCGCGGCCACCGCCTGGTCGCCGACGATGCCCCCGAATTCACCCAGATTGCCCCGGACGTGCTCGACGGCACCTGCCCGGAGCTGCTGCAGGACCTGCTGGAGGTGCGTGGGCTGGGCGTGCTGAACGTGCGCCAGATGTTTGGTGACACTTCTGTAAAGAAGAACAAGTATCTTCGCCTCATCGTCCACCTGACCAAGCCGATGACCGAGCCCAGCAGCTATGGCTATGAGCGCCTGACCGGCGATTCGGGCAAGCGCCACGTGCTCGACCTGGACGTGCCGCTGATCACCTTGCCGGTGATGCCCGGACGCAACCTGGCGGTGCTGACCGAGGCCGCCACCCGCCTGCACATCCTGCGCACCAAGGGCATCGACCCGGCGGCGATGTTCATCGCCCGCCATAGCAACCTGCTGGAGCAACGCAGTTCATGAGTGCGCACCCCGCATCGGTATTGATCATCGTCAGCGGCCTGTCCGGGTCGGGCAAATCGGTGGCCTTGAAGACCTTTGAAGACCTGGACTATTACTGCTCGGACAATATCCCGGTAAACCTGCTGCCGGAGTTCGTGCGCGGCGTGCTCGGCGAACGCGGGGAGACCCGGCCGCAACGCCTGGTGGTCGGCATCGATGTGCGTGGTCGCAGCGACCTCAGCCAACTGGCCAGCTGGCGCAAAACCGCCCGCGATCATGGTATTGAAGCGCGCCTGCTGTTCTTCGAGGCTGACGACGACACTCTGTTGGCCCGCTATGCCGATACCCGTCGCCGCCATCCGCTGAGCCACCTGGGCCTTTCGCTGCCGGAAGCCATCAGCCGCGAACGCGAGCTGACCGCCCCACTGCGCCGCGAAGCCGATGCAATCATCGATACCACCCGCCTCAACGTGCACCAGCTGCGGCGCCGGGTGATCACCGAGTTTGCACTCAGCCATGAAAACAAACTCTCGTTGCTGTTCGAGTCCTTCGCCTACAAGCGCGGCGTGCCGGCCGAAGCCGACTTCGTGTTCGACGCACGGGTACTGCCCAATCCGCACTGGGACCCGGAACTGCGCTCGCTGACCGGACGCGACCGCGAAGTCCGCGAGTACCTGGACGCACAGCCAGAGGTGGTGCACTACGTCACCCAGCTGCAGGACCTGCTCGACACCTGGCTGCCGAAGCTGGGCAGCGAAACCCGCAGCTATGTCACCGTGGCCTTTGGCTGCACCGGCGGCAAGCACCGCTCGGTCTACCTGGCCGAACGCCTCGCCCGGCATGCCCGCGAGCAGGGCTGGCAGGACGTGGCCACCTTCCATCGCGAACAGGACTGAGCGGGCGCATGCGCGCCAGACGCGCATGCCCTGAATGGCACACAGAAGACAGTTTTAAGCGCTATCGCGGACTCACCCTGACCTGTTAACGTTCAGGGATGACCTGCGGCATTCTTCTAGTTACTCATACCGGTGTCGGCACTTCCCTGCTGGAAGTGACGACCGCCTTGTTGCGGCAACTGCCGCTGAAAACAGAAGCGTTCGAAGTGCCGTTCGACGCCGACCTGGATGCCCTGCTGCCTGCCGCCTCCGCGGCGATGCGGCGGGTGGAAGGTGAAGGCGGCGTGTTGATACTGACCGATCTGTATGGCGCCAGCCCGAGCAATCTTGCCGGCAAACTGGCGCGCCTGGGCACGCCTACCAAGCGCGTATCGGGATTGAGTCTGGCGATGTTGCTGCGGGTAATGAACTATCCGGAACAGGGATTGGACCAACTGCCCGCCACTGCGGCGGCGGGCGCTCGCAATGGAGTCATCACCGACGATGCTTGAACAAGAACTCATGGTTTCCAACCGGCTGGGGCTGCACGCCCGGGCCACCGCCAAACTGGTGCAGGTGCTGTCCGCCTTCCGCTCCAACGCCACGCTTGTGGCCAAGGGCCGCGAGGTCAACGCCAAGAGCATCATGGGCGTGATGTTGCTGGCCGCCGCCCAAGGCACGCCGGTCACGGTACGCGTGGACGGCGAAGATGAAGCTGCCGCATTGGAGGCAGTTGCTGCGCTGTTCGAGCGTCGTTTCGACGAGGACAGCTGATGCTGCAGGCCGCGCGCGCAGCTGCAGCCAGGGTCGGGAGCGTGCAGTGGTGACCCGTCTAACGGGCTTGCCGGCTTCCCGTGGCTCTGCCCTGGGCCGCGCCCGCGTGCGCCTGCCGCACGTCCAGGACATTGGTGAAAAGCGCGTCGCTGCCGCTGCTGTGGAACACGAGCTCGAACGCCTGCACCGCGCCACAGACGCGGCCCGCCAGGAAATGCGCGAACTGCGCACCCGCCTGCAAGGTGCATTGCCGTCCGAGGTCGGTGAGTTCCTCGAACTGCACGCCATGCTGCTGGACGACCCGGAACTGCTGACCGGGCTAGACGAGCTGGTACGCAGCAAGCGCTACAGCGCCAGCCACGCCCTGCGCGTGCAGCGCGACCGCCTGGCGCAGGTGTTCGAAGGCATGGAAGATGCCTACCTGAAAAGCCGGATGGATGATCTGGACCATGTGATCGGCCGCATCCAGTCCTTCCTGCACAAACGCACCACCACCATGAAGGGGCTGGCCGGCGAGATCCTGGTCTGCGAGAACGTCGCTCCATCGGAACTGGCGCAGCTGCAGGCGCAGGGCGTGGTCGGCATCGTCAGCAGTGCCGGCAGCGTGCTTTCGCACAGCGCCATCCTCGCCCGCAGCCTGCATATGCCGCTGGTGGTGGCCGCCACTGCGGTGCTGCAGAAGGTCAGCGATGGCGACGTACTGATCCTGGACGGCGTCAGCGGCGAGATCGTGGTCGATCCAGCCCCGGACGACCTGCGCCAGTACCGCAGCCGGCAACGCGAGCTGGCCCGCGAGCAACGCGAACTTGGCCGCTTGCGGGCAAAGCCCACCCGCACCCTGGATGGTGCGGAGATCACCCTGCTCGCCAACGCCGAATCGCATGACGACGTCGCCCAGGCGCATGCGCTGGGTGCCCGCGGACTGGGCCTGTACCGCACCGAATTCCTGTTCATGCAGCGCAACCAGCTGCCTGACGAAGAAGAGCAGTTCCGCGTCTACCGCGACACCGTGCTGGGCATGAGCGGGCGTCCGGTTACCATCCGTACCCTGGACCTGGGCGCCGACAAGGCCGACCGCACTGGCTTGGTACTCAGCAGCGAAGAAAACCCTGCACTGGGCCTGCGTGGCGTGCGCCTGTCGCTGGCCCGTCCAAAGGTCTCCGACACCCAGCTGCGGGCAATCCTGCGTGCCTCCGGCTACGGCCCGCTGCGCATCCTGGTGCCGATGCTGACCACCCGCGAGGAAATCATGGCGGTGCGGCGGCGGCTGTCGCGGCTGGCCGCGACACTGCGCAATGACGGCCATGAGGTGGCGGAGAACATTCCGGTCGGGGCGATGATCGAAGTGCCGGCAGCCGCAATCGCACTGGAGACCTTCATTGACCAGGTCGACTTCCTGTCGATCGGCACCAACGATCTGGTCCAATACCTGCTGGCCGCCGACCGCAACAATGATGCCGTGGCCGAGCTGTATTCGCCCCTGCATCCGGCCGTACTGCGGTTGCTGTACCAGGTGATCGAAACCGCGCAGCGGCACGAAACCCCGGTAGCGGTCTGCGGTGAAATGGCAGGTGACGCGCGCATGACAGCCCTGCTGCTGGCCTTGGGACTGACCGAGTTCAGTCTGCATCCGGCGACTTTGCTGGAAGTGCGGCGCGCCATCCGTGAAGTGAACCTGGCCGAGCTGCGCCTGCAGGCCCCGCAATTGCTGGCTGCACGCGACCGCCGCGGCATTGAACGCTGGATCACCGGCAGCGCCGGAAACTGATTCCGTGCGCAACGGTTGTATGCAAGCCCGCGCATCGCACGTGATAATGGCGGGCTAAACACCGCCGTTGGCGCCAAGTCGCCACGGACAGCGGCCATCACCATACCGGGAGCTGCGCATGGCCGAAGCCGTACGCCACGACAAGACCGCACGCCAGCTGCGCCTGCTTTCCGATGCGTTGGACAGTGGTCGCCTGGGACCGGTGCGTCGCTTGGTCAACACCTTGTCGCCGGCCGAGATCGGCAACCTGCTTGAATCGCTGCCGCCCGGCAAGCGCGAAGTGGTGTGGGGCCTGGTCGATGCCGAGGACGACGGCGAGGTGCTGGTGCATGTCGGTGAAGACGTGCGCGAAAGCCTGCTGGCGGACATGGACGCGGACGAAATCATCGCCGCGGTCGAAGACCTGGACATCGACGACCTTGCCGATCTGGTCGAGGACCTGCCCGACACCGTCATCGACGAAGTGCTCAAGTCGATGGACCGCGAAAACCGCGAGCGGCTCGAGCAGGTGCTGTCCTATCCGGAAGACACCGCCGGCCGCTTGATGAACCCGGATGTGGTCACCGTACGCGCCGACGTCAACGTCGACGTGGTACTGCGCTACCTGCGCCTGCGCGGCGAGCTGCCCGACCACACCGATCACCTGTTCGTGGTCAGCCGTCGCCACCAGTATCTGGGCCGGTTGTCGCTGGCCTCGCTGGTCACCCACGAAGACACCACCCCGATCAACCGCCTGATCGACGATGAACAGCCGGCCATCGACGTGGGCGAAAGCGCCGACGAAGTGGCCCGCCAGTTCTCCGATCATGACTGGGTTTCGGCACCGGTGGTGGATGACAACAACATCCTGATCGGCCGCATCACCATCGATGACGTGGTCGACATCATCCGCGGCCAGGCCGATCACCAGGCCCTGGGTGCGGCTGGTCTGGACGAAGACGAAGATCTGTTCAGCCCCGTCTGGCGCGCCATGCGCCGTCGCCTGATGTGGCTGTCGGTCAACCTCTGCACGGCCTTCCTCGCCTCCAGCGTGGTCGGCCATTTCGAGGGCACCATCGACAAGCTGGTGGCCCTGGCGGTGCTGATGCCGATTGTCGCCGGCTTGGGCGGCAATGCTGGCACCCAGGTGCTGGCGCTGATGATCCGCGGTCTGGCACTGGGCCAGGTCGGCGCTTCCAATGCCCGCACGCTGCTGTGGAAAGAACTGCGCGTGGCCCTGCTCAATGGTGTGGTACTGGGCACCGTGCTCGGCCTGATCGTGTTGGCGTGGTTCCACATGCCGGGGCTGTCGCTGGTGATTGCGATCGCGCTGACCTTCAACCTGCTGTTTGCCGCATCCGCCGGTGTACTGGTGCCATTGACGTTGAAGCGGCTGGGATTCGACCCGGCCCTGGCCAGTGGCATCTTCCTTACTGCGGTCACCGACTCGATGGGCTTCTTCACCTTCCTCGGCCTGGCCACGCTGGTGTTGCTGCACTGATTGCGAAACCGTAGCCCGGGTAAGCGCCAGCGCACCCGGGAGCTCTTCGCGGAAAACCCCGGGTGCGCTCACGCTTACCCGGGCTACACTTCACCGCTCTTTTTTCTGGCCTTACCCATGACCATCACCGTCAACGACTACTACCAGACCGGCTGGCGCGAAGAGCTGCACAACTGCCCTGCCTGCGAATGGAAAGGCAGCTCACGGCAGATGGAAATGGAGCTGCACGACGAGCAGACCGAATACGCCTGCCCCGAATGCGAGTACCCGCTGCTGGTAGTGCAACACCCGGACCTGGCCCAGGTGCGGGCCGCTGCCGCAGCTGGCAATGAAGAAGCCCAGCAGCAGTTGGCAATCCTGGCAATGGCGCCGCGCAGCTAGGCGCCTGCAGCGGAGCCCCCTACCGATTCGCCACGGCTCCGGCTACGCTGGCGTCCACATCGCTACGCGGGGGACGTATGCGTTATCTGCTTTGTATTGCCCTGGCTTTGGCGTGTGCCAACGCACTCGCTGACGAACCCGACGATCCGGTCAGGCTCAGCACCACACAGATCTACTCCCGGCCCGGTGAGCCAGCGCTGGGCAAGGAGTTGCGCGCTTCCGTGCAGGAGGCCAGCGCCCTGAACCTGAAAGGCGAGCACGCCCAGGCCAAAGCCCTGCTGCTCGACGTCGCACGCCAATGCGATGCTTACCGTGCAGCGCCGGGACGGCGTTCGCTGAGCTTCCGCACCCAACGCCAGTACGAGCTTTACCTGCGCGAGCATGGCGACGGCGAGCCCATCGACTGGCTGGACAGCGCCTGTGCCAACGTCTACATCCAACTGGGCTACATCGCGGTGGAACTGCGCGATGCGGCACAGGCAACACAGTGGCTGGACAAGGCCCATGCCACCGCGCCTTACGAGCCAGAGGCACTGACAGAACGTGGCGCGGCACTGAACATCAGCAAGGATTGGACCGCTGCGCTGAGCAGCTACCAGCAGGCTTTGGCACTGACCCGCAACCATCCTGAAGCAGCGTACGCCGAGGCGCTGGCACTACGCGGAACCGGTTATGCCCTGATTGAACTGGGCGATCTGGACGCAGCCCAGAAAGCCTACGAAGACTCGTTGGCGCTGGAGCCCGGCAATAAAGTCGCCGAGAACGAAATGACCTACATCCAGCAGCAACGCAAGCGCCAGGCAGGAAAACCGTAACTGCCAGGTAGTGGCGCGCCCATCGCGGGCGCGGGGGTTTGGGGGATTTCCCCCCCCCCCCAGGGGGGGGGGGGGCGGGGG
>NZ_JBRREC010000071.1:0-27354 GCF_056760015.1 Stenotrophomonas sp. STEN029
CGGCAGGGGCGTTCCCGGTCAAGCCTCAGCCGAGCATGGCTCGGCACTACAGGTGAAGCTTCCGTCGACACGCGAACGGGGTTTGTAGGAGCGGCGTAAGCCGCGAAACTGGCAATGCCAGAGGGCCCTAGAAGCCAACCCCTCCCCAACCCTCCCTCCCCCTGCGGAGCAAGGGAGGGAGCTGAGAGCCCTCACCCCCGCAGCAGGAAGTACGGCAGCAACACCAGGGCTGAAACAACCACCATGCCCAGCAGCACCGCCAGCACAAACAATGGCCGGCGCCGCAACATCGAACCGAACGTCTCCGCACTACCATCCCGCAGCGCGGCGGCGCGCTCTTCACGCACGCGCTGCCCGCGTTCAGCCTGATAGCTCGCCATCAGACTTTTCGCGCGCGGCAGATCATCGTTCTCGCGCAGCCAGATGCCGCCATTGGAAATACCCCAGGGACTGGGTTCAGTTCGGTACCAGGCGATGCCGTTGCGATCGAGCAGTTCGCCTACCTCGGTGCTTTCGTCGTCGCCGACATTACGTAGATTGAGCAGCAATTTGGCCATGCCGCAATGATACCCGGCAGCGATGCGCTACCCTGCACGCCCCTTTCCAACGGAGCGCGCCATGCGTCGTCTGTTCATACCGCTGCTGCTGTCCCTGCTGGCCGCCGGCTGCACCCCGCCGGGCCCGCCTCCGGGCGGCACCATTGCCAAGTTCGAGCAGATCGACACCCAGCCCGGCACCGGTGCTGAAGCCGTGGCCGGCAGCAAGGTCAGCGTGCACTACACCGGCTGGATCTACGACGAGCGCACGCCCGACAAGCACGGCGAGAAGTTCGACAGCTCGCTGGATCGCGGTGAGCCCTTCAGCTTCAACCTCGGTGACAAGCAGGTCATCCGTGGCTGGGACGAGGGCGTCGCCGGCATGAAGGTCGGTGGCAAGCGCACCCTGATGATTCCTGCCGAATACGGTTATGGCAACCGTAGCATCGGGCCGATCCCGGCCGGCTCTTCGCTGGTGTTCGATGTAGAACTGCTCGATGTCAAACCTCGCTGACAAGACCGTTGCCGTCATTGGCGGCGGCCCGGCCGGCCTGTTCGCCGCCGAGCACCTGCGTGCCGCTGGCCTGGCGGTCAACCTGTACGAGGCCAAGGGCTCGCCCGGGCGCAAGTTCCTGATCGCCGGCAAGGGTGGACTCAACCTCACCCATTCCGACCCGCGCCCGCTGTTCGACAGCCGCTACCGCGAACGCCAGGCCGAAGTCGCCGCCTGGCTGGACGGCTTTGATGCCGATGGCTTGCGCCGTTGGGCACAGGGGTTTGGCGTGGAAACCTATGTCGGCAGTTCCGGCCGGGTGTTTCCGGTGGACCGCAAGGCCGCGCCGTTGCTGCGCGGCTGGGTGCGCCGACTGAAGGAACAAGGTGTGCGTTTCCACGTGCAGCATCGCTGGCTGGGCTGGAACCCGGACGGCAGCCTGCGCATGACCACCGCCGATGGCGAGATCGCTGTTCGCGCTGATGCCACGGTATTGGCGCTGGGCGGCGGCAGCTGGCCGGAGTTGGGCTCTGACGGCAGCTGGATGCCGGTGCTGCAGGAACGGGGCGTCGATACCGCGCCCCTGCAGTCGGCCAACTGCGGCTTCGACATCGACTGGACTGCGCACTTCCGCGACCGCCATGCCGGTGCACCGATCAAGCCTGTGGTTGCGCACTGGACCGATCTGCAGGGACAGCCGCAATCGCTGCAGGGCGAGTGCGTGGTCAGTCAGTACGGCATTGAAGGCAGCCTGATCTACGCGTTGGCCGCTGATCTACGCGAAACCCTCAATCGCGAGGGTGCGGTGACACTGGAACTGGATCTGGTGCCCGGCCGCGGCGAAGCACGCCTGCTCGCCGATCTGGCCCGCGCCCGCAAGGGCCGTAGCTTCGGCGAACACCTGCGCCGCGCTGCCGGGCTGGATGCGGCCAAGGCCGGGCTGTTGTTTGAAGTCCTGGGCAAGGATGCCGGCAATGATCTGGAAGCCGTCGCACGCACGCTCAAGCGCCTGCCGCTGCAGCTGCCACGGCCGCGACCGATGGCCGAAACCATCAGCACGGCTGGCGGCGTGAAGCTCGAAGCGATGGATGACGGGCTGATGCTCACCGCGCAACCAGGCGTGTTCTGCGCCGGCGAAATGCTGGACTGGGAAGCCCCAACCGGCGGCTACCTGCTGACCGCCTGTTATGCCAGCGGCCAGCGCGCCGCAGAAGGTGTGATCCGCTGGCTGTAGTGCCGACCCATGGTCGGCAGCGGCCTTACCGATAACGTCGCCCCTTGTAGGAGCGGCGTAAGCCGCGAAACTGAAAGTCAATCCGACCACAAAAAAGCCCGCAGTTTCATCGCTGCGGGCTTCGCGGCTCACGCCGCTCCTACAGGCTGCTGAGGATCAACGCATCTTGCTGGTACGCAACGCCGCAATCCGGGCCGGCGGGGTGAACGAATCACTACGCGCCTCGGCCCAGTACTCACGGAACACGGTGTGCTCGGGCACCTTGTTCAACAATTCGCCTGGTCCCAGATAGCGGTACAGGCTGGCAAGCGAGCGGATCTCCACCGGCGATACCCGACGCAGGATGTGTTCCGGGCCCAGCTCGGACGGATCGTGCAGGCCAGCAGCACCAAGCAGGTCGCGCAGCGCGCGCATCGTGTTCTGGTGGTAATTGAATACGCGCTGGCCCTTGTCGACCGGCTCCAGATGCCGCCAGCGGCTCGGGTCCTGGGTGGCAATGCCGGTCGGGCATTTGTCGTTGTGGCAGCTCAGCGACTGGATGCAGCCCAGCGCGAACATGTAACCACGCCCGGCATTGCACCAATCCGCACCCAAGGCGATGGTGCGGGCGATATCGAACGCCGTGGTCACCTTGCCGGCCGCCCCCAGGCGGATGCGGTCACGCAGGCCAAGCCCGACCAGGGTGTTGTGCACCAGGATCAGCGCCTCGTTCATCGGTACACCTACGTGATCGATGAACTCCGCCGGCGCGGCGCCGGTGCCGCCTTCGGCACCATCGACCACGATGTAGTCCGGCAGCATTCCGGTTTCCTGCATCGCCTTGGCGATACCAAACCATTCCCACGGATGGCCGATGGCCAACTTGAAACCAACCGGCTTGCCGCCGGACAACCCGCGCAGACGCGCAACGAACTGCAACAGTTCAATCGGCATGGAGAATGCCGAATGCTTGGAAGGCGATACACAATCCACACCCATCGGCACACCACGGGTGGCGGAGATTTCGGCACTTACCTTCGCCGCCGGCAACACGCCGCCATGTCCCGGCTTTGCGCCCTGCGACAGCTTGATCTCGATCATCTTGACCTGATCGGAGCTCGCATTCTCGACAAAGCGCTCTTCGCTGAAGCGACCATTTTCATCACGGCAGCCGAAGTAGCCCGAACCGATTTCCCAGACCAGATCGCCGCCGTTTTCACGGTGATACGGCGAGATCGAGCCTTCGCCGGTGTCGTGGCAGAAGCCGCCCATTTTCGCGCCCTTGTTCAGCGCGCGGATCGCATTGGCCGACAAGGAACCAAAGCTCATCGCCGAGATATTGAACACGCTGGCCGAGTAAGGCTTGGCGCAATCAGGCCCGATCAGCACCCGGAAATCGTGGTGCGCAATGCTGGTCGGCGACAGCGAATGGTTGATCCATTCGTAGTCCACGGCATAGGCACTGCGCAGCGTGCCGAACGGCACCACATCCATTTCGTTGCGCGAACGCTGGTAGATCAGCTGGCGTTGCTGGCGCGAGAACGGCACGTCCTCCAGATCGCTCTGCACGAAGTACTGGCGGATTTCCGGGCCGATGGACTCGAAGCCGTAGCGGAAATGCGCCAACACCGGATAGTTGCGACGCAGCACGCTGCGCCGCTGCAACACATCCCAGGTGCCCAGCACCGCCATCAGGCCGAACAGGCCAACGCCCCAGTACCAAGCAGGCCAGTGGGTAGCCAGCGCCAGTGATACTGGCAGCAGGATCAGTGCCAGCACATAAACCAGATAACGATGCATTACCGTCCTCGAACAACACGGATGGCGGATTCTACAACCGGTCGTCCACCACTTGCCTCGGCCAGGCCGATTTCACGTCGTAGACCACCATGTCCGGCACACCCAGGGCACGGATCCGGGCCTCGTCGAAGGCACGGAACTGCTGGTGCGCCACGGCCAGAACCACCGCATCGTAAACACCTTGCTGTGGCGCCTTCACAAGCGCTACACCGCCCATGTCGTGCGCGTTGCGTGGATCGGCCCAAGGGTCGAAAGCGTCCACCTGTGCGCCGGCAGCGGCCAGCATCTGTACCAGGTCCAGAGCACGGCTGTTGCGCAAGTCCGGGCAGTCCTCCTTGAAGGTCACCCCAAGCACCAGCACGCGTGCGTTCTGCAACGGCTTGTTCCGGACTTCCAGCAGGCCACGCACGCGGGTGACCACATGCGCCACCACACGGTTGTTGACCTGGCGCGCGGTGTGGATCAGGTCCGGGTGGTAACCCACGCTCTCGGACTTGTGCAGCAGGTAATAGGGATCAACACCAATGCAATGCCCGCCAACCATGCCCGGCCGGAACGGCAGGAAGTTCCACTTGGTGCCCGCCGCTTCCAATACATCAAGAGTATCAATACCGAGCTTGTCAAAGATAAGCGCCAACTCATTGACCAGGGCGATGTTCACATCACGCTGGATGTTCTCCACCACCTTGGCCGCCTCCGCCACGCGCAGCGACGATGCCGGCCAGGTGCCGGCGGTGATGATGCGCCGGTACAAGGCATCCACCACGGTCGCCGCTTCGGGCGTGGAGCCGGAGGTGATCTTCTTGATATCCGGAAGGCGGCGCTGACGGTCACCCGGATTGATCCGCTCCGGGCTGTAACCGCAATAGAAATCCTGGTTGAAGCGCAGCCCCGAGCCCTGCTCGAGCAAGGGCACGCAAACCTCTTCGGTGGTCCCCGGGTACACGGTGGACTCGTAGATCACCAGGTCACCGGGTTTGAGCACCGCAGCAATCAACCTGCAGGCACTGCGCAGGGGGCCAAGATCCGGTTGCTCATACGCATCGATCGGCGTTGGCACGGTGACGATGAAAACATTGCGCGCAGCCAGATCGGTCTTGTCGGCGGTGTAACGCGCCAGCACGCCAGCGGCGAGCTCGGTGTCATCCAGTTCCAGCGTATGGTCATGCCCCGCCTGCAACTCGGCAACGCGGGCAGTATCGATGTCATACCCCAGGGTATCGAGCGTCTTGCCGAACTCGACTGCCAATGGCAGGCCAACATAACCCAGCCCGATGATGGCGATCTGCGGCGCTACCGCGGCGGTGATCTCGGCGCTCATGCCATCCCCTGAGGTTGCGAACTGGTGCCCGGAGCCGGAATCGAACCGGCATGGCCTCGCGGCCGGCGGATTTTAAGTCCGATGCGTCTACCAGTTTCGCCATCCGGGCATCGCAATAGCCTGCCTGATTGCGGCCCAATTGTGAATCGCGAATATTGGCTGCAGCGCTGAATCCGCCGTCAGCGTGATCTCAACCAATGGCGCGCGAGTAGCGCGCAGGCTGCTGTGCGGCCTTCAGATAACGGTCAAAGCACATGGCTATCAGGCGCAACAAGGGCCGCCCCTGCTCGGTGGCGGCAACCACGCCATCGTTGCAACTGGCCAGTCCGTCGTCCTGCAGGTGCTGCAAGGCAATCAGCTCCTCGGCGAAATAGACATCAAAATCGACACCATGCCGCCGCGCCAGCGCGCGGCCATCCACGCTGCCATGGCACATCAACTGCTGGATCAGTTCAGCACGCAGCAGGTCATCGTCGTCCAGCTCCAGCCCGCGCCATACCGGCACACCGCCTTCGGCAATCTTTGCCTCCCAATCCTTGAGGTCGCGCGGGTTCTGGCTGTAGCTGCTATCGATATGGCTGATCGCACTGACGCCCAACCCCAGCAGGTCACTGTCAGCGTGCGTGGTATAGCCCATGAAGTTGCGATGCAGGCTGCCCGCACGTTGCGCACGCGACAGGTCTTCTTCCGGCAACGCGAAATGATCCATGCCGATGTACTGGTATCCGGCGGCTGACAATCGCTCGACGGCGAGCCCAAGCAGCGCCAGCTTCTGCTCCGGATCAGGCAGGTCGCGGTCCTGTATCTGTCGTTGCGCCTTGAACATATGCGGCAGATGCGCGTAGCCGTAGATCGCCAGCCGATCCGGACGCGCGGCTATCACCGTGTCCAGGGTTCGGCCAAACCCGGCCAGCGTCTGCAGCGGCAACCCGTAGATCAGATCCACATTGACCGAACGCATGCCATGGTCGCGGCAGGCCTGGATGATGGCCATCGTCTCATCCACGTCCTGCACGCGATTGATCGCCTGCTGCACCTGCGGGTCGAAGTCCTGGATACCCAGGCTTGCGCGATTGAAGCCCAACTCTGCCAGCACACCGATGTCGTCGACGCTGACCGAACGCGGATCCAGTTCGATCGAGAAGTCGCGCGCGCTGCTGTGGCTGAAATTGAACAGTTTCTCCAGTCCGCCAATCAATCGACGCAGCTGTGCAGGCTCCAGGAAATTGGGTGTGCCACCGCCCAGATGCAGCTGCACGACCTCGCGTTCGCGTGCAAACAGCGGCGCAAGCCAGTCCGCCTCAACCAGCAGCTGATCGACATAGCGTTCGCCCTTGCTGCGGTCGCGGCTGATCACGCGGTTGCACCCACAGTAGAAACACGGGCTGCTGCAGTACGGCACATGCACATACAGCGACATCGGCCGCCCCACCGCGTTGCTGCGCGCCACCGCCGCACAGAACTGCGCCTGCCCATAACCATCATGAAAATGCGGGGCGGTTGGATAGGACGTATAGCGTGGACCCGGCCGGTCATGCCGGCGCAGCAGGTCCGCGTCGAAGGTCCAGCCCAGGGCATTTGAGGTTGGCAGCGGCATGTTCATGGCGCCAGCTTGCCCCCGCCAAGGCATCACCGCCTTGAGTTAGATCAATTCACCTATTCATGAACGGGCCCAACCCGGCATCCGTTCAGAGTATCGGGAACGAAGGGGCGTGATATCGACGCCAGATGGAGCCGGCCACCCGCCCGGCCGCCTCATCCGCCAAGACCTGCATCGTCGGGTTGCCCAGCTCTGCCGTGGTCTGTGCAAACAACGCCAGCCAGCGCTCGAACATCGGCCACTCCAGCCCGGGAATCGCCAGGTGCTTGGGCATCGGCGCGCCATTGAAGCGCGAGGTTCCACGCAGCAGGGCCGACCAGAAATCAATCAGCTGCAGCAGATGGGCCTCCCAATCGTGCACCCGTGCCTCGAATATCGGCCCAAGCACCGCGTCCTCGCGCACCCGCGCGTAGAAGCGCCGCACCAGACGGTCCACCTCTTCCTCACTGCATACATCCGGCCCAGCCCGCACAGCACACCTCCTGCCACCTAGTCAGAACCTACTACGCCCGGCCAAGGCCCGCTTGATCAGGATCAACGACGCCCATCCGCACACCCCCTAGCCTTGCACACCGGGCTGCCAGCTGCGGCCATACCGCCGAGCCGCCCACCCGATTCTATTCCTTCGCCACGAGGCACCCAGGAATCCACAATGACCGCTTCTGCCGACGCCAGCACCCGCCGCTCACTGCCAATGATCCAACGCCTGGGCGCCGTGGTGTGGCCCAGCTTCTTTACAGCGGCAGTGATGTCGGCGGTCTTTTTTGCATTCGTCGACCCGTTGGAACTGCAGCAGATCAGCTTCCCGCAGCACGTGATCAGCCGTGAAGTTGGCTATTCACTGGGCTTCTTCATGTTCTGGGCGGGCACGTTGTGCGCGTGCGGGGTGACCGCGCTGCTGATGCGCCCTGCAAGCGAGCAGGAGGAAATCTTCGAATGAACCCGGTGCGCAGCATCGGCGAAGCCAGCGCCGGCACCGCCCGCAAGCGCGACAGATTCCGCCAGTTCACCAGCGTGGCAATGCTGGCTGCGTTCTATGGCCTGCCTTGGCTGCACTGGGGCGGTAAACCCTGGTTGCTGCTCGACATTGATGCGCGCCAATTCCAGGTTACCGGTATTTCGATGCAACCGGAGCAGTCATTGCCGCTGCTATGGCTCGCGCTGGCCGCGCTGGCCCTGCTCTGCCTTGCCACGAGCCTTTACGGGCGCCTGTGGTGCACCTATGCCTGCCCGCAGACGGTGTTGACCCGCCTGTTCCGCAGACTGACCCGCCTGACCGACCTCAAAGGGAGGGCGAAGCCATTGGCAACGCCGCTTCGACACGCACTGTGGGCGGCAATCTCGCTGTGGACCGGCATCAGCTTTGTGGGCTACTTCACGCCCATCGGGGAGCTCGCGCGGGGCTTGCTCACACTTACGCTCAGCGGCTGGGAATTATTCTGGATCAGCTTCTACGGCCTGGCGACCTGGGCAAACGTGGTGTACCTGCATGAACAGGTCTGCAGCTATCTCTGCCCCTACAGCCGCATCCAACCGTTGATTGCCGATGCGCGCACGCCCTGCATCCAGTACAACGCGCCACGTGGGGAGCCGCGCGGCGAACGCGGCCAGGAAAACGCCAGCGTATTGCATCGTTCACGCGGCCTGCTCGATGCAAGCACTGCGGCCGACTATGTATTCCGCGCCGCCCACCCAGCCATTGCCGGCGCCATGCCCAAGTTCAGCCCGGCCCACCTCGGAGACTGCACCGATTGCGGCGCCTGCGTTGCCGCCTGCCCGATCGGCCTGGATATTCGCAATGGCCGCTCCAGCAGCTGCATCGAATGCGGCAATTGCATGGATGCATGTGACGATGTGATGGCCGCCAGTCACTACCCGCTGGACCTGATCCATCGCGCCCGTCCAGCCGGCGATGGCGATACCGCCCCACCTGGATTGCGCATCAAGCCGTTGGCGTTCGCCGGCATCGCGTTGCTGTGCTTCGCCCTGGCGGCATTCACCGCTGCAAGCATTTAGCCGGACGCAGCGTGCAAGGGCTGTGGGAGCGGCGTAAGCCGCGAAGTTGACACTGCTTGATCCATGGACTTCCCTGCCATCTGATGATCTAGCGGCTTCGCGGCTTACGCCGCTCCCACAAAAGCCTTGTGTTGGAGCCGGTACACTCGCACTGCATGCATACCCTTGAACATCTCACAAGCGGCGCGCTCAACAGCGCCCGGACTGTTCGCCTGGTGAATCTGGGCCTGACCGAGTTCCCGCAGGCGCTGTTCGCCCTGGCCGATACGCTGGAAGTATTGGATCTCTCTGGCAATCAACTTACCTCCTTGCCCGATGACCTGCGGCGACTGCGCAAGCTGCGCATCCTATTCTGCTCCAACAACCCTTTTACGCATTTGCCGGTCGCACTTGGCGACTGCGAGCAGCTCGAAATGGTCGGCTTCAAGGCCTGTGAGATTGCGCAGGTATCCGAACGCAGCCTGCCAGCACGGCTGCGCTGGCTGATTCTCACCGACAACCAGCTGGGTGAACTACCCGCAGCGCTCGGCCAACGTCCGCGACTGCAGAAGCTGATGCTTTCCTGCAACCAGCTCGCCAGCCTGCCCGATCTAAGCAATTGCACGGCACTGGAACTGTTGCGGATTGCCAGCAACCATTTCGATGAGACTCCAGCGACATTACTTGCATTGCCAAACCTGGCCTGGCCGGCGTTGGCCGGCAATCCACTTACGGCGGATGCCGAACGCGCCGCATTGACGGATGCGCATCACCACGCCATCCGCTACGACGATCTGGAGATCGGCGAGCTGCTGGGCGAAGGGGCGAGCGGTCACATCCATCACGCCAGACACAAGCACAGTGGCGAAGCGATTGCCGTCAAAGTATTCAAGGCGGCATTTACCAGCGACGGCACGCCGCAATCAGAACTCGCTGCAGGCCTGGTTGCCGCCGACCACCCGAACCTGCTCACCCCGCTGGCGATGGTAGAAGGCCACCCGACAGGTCGCTTGGCAGTTGCATTGCCTTTGCTTGCCCCGGTTTACGTCAACCTCGCCGGCCCACCCAGCCTTGCCAGCTGCACGCGCGATGTCTATGCAGCGGACACGCGCTTTACGCTCGCCATCGCCGAACGCCTGCTCGGCTGCATCCGCGCGGCGCTCACCCATCTGCATGCACAGGGCGTGCTGCATGGCGACCTGTATGCCCACAATATCCTGTGGAACCCAGCGACCGGCGAGGCAGTACTGAGCGACTTCGGTGCAGCGATGCTCACTGGCGCGTTGTCACCCGTACAACGCGGCCAGTTGCAGGCAATCGAGTGGCGCGCATTCGTTCACCTCGAGAATGAAATTGCCGCACGCACCCGCATCTGACAACAGGGCTTGCCTGCTACTTACATTCCTCAGCAGCGTGTATTTGAACTCGCGTACACGCCCTCTGCGCATGCCCACGCGAGTCAGTCACTCGATAACGAGTGTCAACCGCGCCTTTTTGCCCCCTGAATCGCGGACTGCGGATTGCTGAAAAACCGCAGAAAACAAAAAAGCCCTGATTTCTCAGGGCTTTAGTGCTTACTCATGGAGGCCTGGGTCGGAATCGAACCGGCGTACGCGGATTTGCAATCCGCTGCATAACCACTCTGCTACCAGGCCAAACTATTGCACCGCCGAAGCACTACACCGCCTCGACATGAAAAGACCCCGCTGCGGGGGCCCTTTCCGATTTGGAGCGGGAAACGAGACTCGAACTCGCGACCTCAACCTTGGCAAGGTTGCGCTCTACCAACTGAGCTATTCCCGCGGTGTGGGCGAATCATACAGACTTCGGCAGGGGCGCGCCAGCGCTTTTTAACAATTCCTTTCACATGGCTTGTCTGGCTGTCGGCGTTGGATCTTGAATCCCTGTAGAGCCGAGCCATGCTCGGCTGGCGCTTTACCGGGAAGGCCCCTAGCCGAGCATGGCTCGGCACTACATTCAGCAGCCTTGGCGGAGCTGACGTACCATCTCGCCTCCCTCGCATCACCTGTCCCAGCCTGTTCCGATGACCCAGCAATCCCACCGCGTGCAAGGCCTGAACAACGATGAAGTGGCTGCTGACTGGCCCCCCATCAATGCGACCGAGCTTGCCTGGCTGTGTAATCGCTACCCGCAGTTGGACGCTGACAGCACCTTGCTATGGCACAGCCCGCGGCCGATGTCGGCCGCCGCGATTGTCCAAGGCCAGCACGGCAGGGTCTTCGTCAAACGCCATCACCGACTGGTCCGCAGCGCCATGTGCCTGCAGGAAGAGCATCAATTCATCACCCACCTCGCAAGTGCCGGGATTCCGGTTACCCAGCTCCTGCATGGCCACGATGGTCAGACCACCATTGCGCACGGCGATTGGACCTACGAACTGCACGCCGTAGCCGATGGCCAGGACCTTTACCGCGATGCACCTTCGTGGGCGCTGCTGACCGAAGTCGAGCGAGCCCGCGCTGCCGGCCGCATGCTGGCCACCCTGCACCGCGCTTCAGCCAGCTATCACGCCCCCCAGCGCAGCACGCAACTACTGGTCGCCCGTGATGATCTGATCCGTAGCGAAGACCCGATCGCCGCGCTCAAGGCCGATCTGCACAACCGCCCCGGACTGGCCCATTACCTCGCACGTATCCCTTGGGAGCAGCAGTTGCGGCGCAGCGTCCTGCCCTGGCATGCCGGACTGGCCGCGCGCCTGCAGACAGAACCGCAGTTGTGGGCGCACAACGACTGGCACGTCTCCAACCTGCTGTGGGGCCACGGCGACAACGCGATGCAGGTCAGCAGTGTGCTTGATTTCGGCCTGGCCTCTCCCACCAGCGCCCTGTTCGACCTTGCCACCGCCATCGAACGCAATGCCGTGGCCTGGCTGGAACTGGGGCGCGGCGCCGAGGCGGTACGTATCGATATCGCATTGGCCCTGCTCGACGGCTACCGCGAGGTATTGCCTTTGTCGGCCGAACGGGTACACCTGCTGGCCGACCTGCTGCCAATGGTGCATTTCGACTTTGCACTGTCCGAAGTCGAGTATTTCGAAGGCGTCACCGGCTCCACCGCAAATGCCGATGTCGCTTGGCAGCCCTTCATGCTCGGCCACCCTGAATGGTTCGCCAGCCATCACGGCCAAACCTTGTTGCAGGCCCTGCGCGCCGCCGCCTGAAGCAGCCCGACTCGCAAATCATTCGCATTTGTAGTGAAATGGCGCCCTGAAGCGGGGGTGCCTGGATTTGCCAGGCTGAGAGAGTCCCTTGGAACCTGATCCGGTTTGCACCGGCGTAGGGAGCTTTGAGCAGCAGCCGTAGCGCCGTCATTGGCGCTGCGCATGCGCGCCTTCGCTTCGTCTCCCTTGTTGCCTGAAGACGAATCGAATGAACCGCTGCCTGCGCCCCACGTTGCTGTCTCTCGCCTTGAGCACCGCCCTGCCGCTGTACGCCAGCGACACCGGCCTTGACGCTGCTGCCGAACACTCCCCGACCGAACTGGCCACCGTACGCGTGCAGGCCCGCCAGCCGGAGACGGACAACTCCCGCGCCAACAGCTTCGGCAGCGGCGACTGGAAAAGCACGCCGGCATCGATGAACGTGCTGGATCGCGACTTCCTCGACCACCAGCAGGTGCGCTCGCTGTCCGAGCTGGCCAGCAATGACGCCTCGCTCGGCGATGCCTATGCCCCAGTCGGTTACTACCAGAACGTCGCCATCCGCGGCTTCGCGCTGGATACGGCCACCGGCTACCGCTTCAACGGCATGTCGATAGCCGGTGAACAGCGTCTGGCGCTGGAGAACCTGCAGTCAGTGGAAGTGCTCAAGGGCGAAGCTGGCCTGGCGGCCGGCGTGATGGCGCCGGGCGGCATCATCAACTACGTCGGCAAGCGGCCGGCCGAAGTGCGCACCGTCACCCTCGGCACCGACAACGAAGGCTCGCGCTATGCCGCCATTGACGTCGGCCATTGGCTGACCCCACGCATCGGCCTGCGCTTCAACGCCGCCTGGGA
This sequence comes from Stenotrophomonas sp. STEN029, assembly GCF_056760015.1. NCBI lineage: Bacteria > Pseudomonadati > Pseudomonadota > Gammaproteobacteria > Lysobacterales > Lysobacteraceae > Stenotrophomonas > Stenotrophomonas sp. STEN029. The sequence continues at coordinate 12,974 of NZ_JBRREC010000071.1, forward strand.
CGACAGCAGTTCCTATATCAAACATGCCGATGGCCGCCGCAATTTCTATTCGCTGGCGAGCGACTGGCTGATCGGCGAGCGCGGCAAGCTCGAAGTCGATGCCAACTACCAGACCAGCGCGCAGCGCTCGGCCTCCGGCTACCAGCTGCTGGGCGGACGTGAGCTGCCGACCGGCGTGGACCGTGAGCAGCTGCTCGGCTATCAGCCGTGGCAGCAGCCGGTTGGCATTGCCAGCACCAATATCACCGCGCTGCACACCTACGATTTCAATGCCAACTGGCAATCCCGCGTTGCCGTCAGCCACAGCCGCACGGTGATCGATGACAACGTCGCCTTCGCCTATGGCTGCTACTACGCCGCCGAATGTGCCGATGGCAGCGTGCCGGGCAATTACTTCGCCCCCAACGGCGATTACGACATCTACGACTACCGCAGCCCGGACGACACTCGTCGCAACCAGGAGCTGCGCGCCGAACTGCGCGGCAACTTCGACACCGGCAGCATCGGCCATCAGCTGACCATGGGTGCGGACCAGTTCCGGCGTACCGTGGACAAGCGCCGCAACGTCAACGAATACGTCGGCACGGTCAATATCCACGACAAGCAGCTGCCCGTATTCGAACCCTCGCCGCTGATGCCAGGCGCGTCCGCACGTCGCCTGGACAGCCGCCAGACCGCTGTCTTCGCATTGGACCGCATCCAGCTCAATGAAGACTGGCAGTGGCTGGCCGGCGGCCGCTACGTGCGCCTGGACGAACGCGCCTACGACAAGCGCGGCAACCCGCAACGTCGCAGTCGCCTGTCGCGCTTCCTGCCGCAGACTGCGGTGATGTGGAAGGCCAGCGACAGCATCAATGCCTACGCCAGCTATGTCGAAGGCATCTCGCTGGGCCAGGAAGCGCCGTTCTGGACCGCCAATGCCGACACCTTCCTGCCGGCAGTGCAGTCGCGCCAGCTCGAAGTCGGCGTGAAGTATTCCAGCAGCGAGCAGCTGACGCTGGGCGCGGCACTGTTCCGCACCACCCAGCCGAACCAGTACGCAAAGCCCGACAACAGCGACGTCGGCTACACCTTCGTCGAGGAGGGCAAGCAGGCCCACGTCGGCCTTGAACTGACCGCCAACGGCCAGCTCACCGATGCACTGCAGATCGTCGCCAGCGCCAGCGTATTGCAGGCACGTGCACGCGATACCGGCACGCCAAGCTACGAAGGCCACCAGCTGGTCAACGTTCCCAAGCTGCGCACCAGCGTGCACCTGAGCTATGCGCTGCCCTTCGTAGAAGGGCTGGACCTGACCGGCGGCTGGCGCTACGCATCGGCCAATACCGCGCGCGCTGATGGCGCAGTACGCGCACCGAGCTACAACCTGTTCGATGCCGGGCTGCGCTTCCAGCACCAGCTGCAGGGCCACGCAGTGAGCTGGAACCTGTCGGTGGACAATCTCTTCAACCGCTTCTACTGGCGCGACACCGGCAGCAGCATGGGTGACTACTACCTGTTCCCGGGCGCACCGCGACAGGCACGCCTATCGGTGAGCGTCGCGCTGTGAGCAGCGCCGCGCTCGAATGGTCGGCCGCGCTATGCAGCATCCTCGGCGTCTGGCTGATGGCGCAACGGCGGATGGTCGCCTGGCCAGTCGGCCTGTTGTCGGTCGCGCTGTATGCACTGGTATTCGCCGAAGCCAAGTTGTATTCGGACACCCTGCTGCAGCTCGCCTTCGCCGTTTTCCTGGTCTACGGCTGGATCAACTGGCGTCGCCATGCCGCCGACGAAGGCAGCGTGCGCATCGTGCCCCTGTCACGCAGCAAGATGCTGCGTGACCTGGGCATCGGCCTGCTTGGCGGCATCGCGCTTGGCGCCGGCATGCACAGCTTCACCGATGCCTCGCTGCCGTGGCTGGACGCGATACTCACCGGATTGAGCCTGGTCGCACAGTGGTGGCAGGCACGCCGCCATACCGCCACCTGGTGGCTGTGGATCGTGGTCGACGTGGTGTACGTGGGCGCGTATCTGTTCAAGTCACTGCATGTGACCGCGGCGCTGTACGTGTTCTTCCTCGGTCTTGCCGTAGTCGGGCTGCGTGCATGGACTGCAGCGGCGCACACCCCGGCCGTGGAACCCGCTGCGCACGGCGCGCGCTGAGCGTTCCTTGGCATCGCTACTGCTGCCGGCACCGGCAGCAGTAGTCCCCGGGCAAAAATGCCGGACAACAAAAAAGCCCCGTCAGGGGCTTTTCTTTACCTGCAGATATCACATGGAATCTGCTGGTCATTATCTGGAGCGGGAAACGAGACTCGAACTCGCGACCTCAACCTTGGCAAGGTTGCGCTCTACCAACTGAGCTATTCCCGCGGATTGAATGCAGCACCTGCCGAGCAGAGCACCAACATTCGAGATGTATCGCAAGACTGGAGCGGGAAACGAGTCATGCACTAGAGCGCTAAGTCTCTGTTTCCCAATCACTTTCTCCACTGTGGTGATCAGCGAAGAACTCAATTATAGCCTTGTTTTTCGCCCTCGGCAACAAAGTTCATCCAACCACTTCCACCAGCGTCCAAGGATGATCCATCCACCCGTCGTTACGCCTGATGCGTCCAGCTGCTGAGCGGGTTCGCTATCGAACTCCAACTTGCGACGATCATGACTTGCGCTCGCTCCGCAGGCAGCGCGGGGTGGTGTCGCGTGGACTACCTGGCACCTGGACGGCTGTAGGACACAACCGCCGGCATCGGAACACCGCAAGTACTCATCTTTACATCGCTGCGGCTAACTTCGCCGGAGCGCAACGCGGCGCCAGTGTAGTGGCAGCCAGCCTCAACGAAGGCGTGCAGCAATCCGGTTCATCTGCTCGATCTCCGCGCGCTGGCCATCGGAAATCGCTTGGCATAGGTTGACGAGTTCCGGATCTGAGAGCTGCGCCTCGCGGCACATGAGGATCGCTCCCGAATGGTGCGGGACCATAGACGCGATGAACTGTCGATCGCCGATTCCGGTTTGAGCACGGGTAGCGGCAAAAGAACCGAGTGTGAGAACGGCAAACAAGCCGTACAGCACGAGATTGAGCCGCCGGTTTGGAAACATGCCGGGCATTGTCGCTAGCATGAAGATGCCCATTGGCGCCCACATAGTGACCGCCATGTAGAGCATGTTGAGATTGTTTCTGAAGTCCCTGGCGCCGTCGATCATGCTGAACATTACGAAGTACATGACGACGAGGCCCAACACCATGTTCACCCAGAACTTGGCGTATGGTCGGCCGTGCTTACCCATCTGACCGGATGTGTGATGTTGATGTTCATGGGAATGTTCAGCCATCTCCGTCTCCTATGTGCTGGGGCAACCTGGCAGGGTCACTGGTACTGCGGCAGATACTTTGTCGATATATCAGCATGTGGAGCGATGCATCACTAACCGCTGATTTCCAGTCCCCAACTGGACGTAGGGGCGTCGAACGCTTCAACTCGCTGGTCTTGAACCGTCTGGATATCAGACCATACCAAATCGGTCTTGATGGGCTTTGCGCCACCTATGACGCTGGTACCGTGAGCGCCAATATCGAGCTTGCGTCCTCATCGCTCGATGGGCCGGCAACTGATCGATTCTTGCATATCAAGCAAGACAAGGCCACCTGCGGCGGACGCCAATGGCCTCCTCCGCCTTCGCTTAGGGCATCGCCTCAAGCGTCCGTCGCAGGCCATAACGACACAACAGCCCTTGGGCAAGAAAGGAGCCGGTGATGTAGCGCACCCGAAAGGAGACGAAGACATGCACAAGGACATTTCAACATCAAAGGTGTTCTATCGTCCCATCGAGGCGGCCATCCGATGGGCTGGGTTGCTGCGGTATCTCCCGATGATCCTGGCCACGATCGCGTCACCGCGTGTCCTGCCTCGGTCGCTGAACTGCCCTCGATGGAATGAGTGCCGGCTGCACTCGGAACGTATCTATGACGGCATCCTCAACGGAGAGCTGCCCTACGGCAAGAACGGGATCACGCTCAATGATCCGAACCTGCTCAATTCTCTGGATCTGACTGTTCGCCATGTCGATCTAAAACGCTGGATGCGCACCCACTATCCCGAGCACCGGCCAGGATTTCTGTTCAGCCGTGGCGAACGCATGGCGCATCCTTTCATCACCATGGAAACAGGACAGGCGATCCTCGTGGAGCGGCTGGCCCTTCAGGCCGCGCTTGAACAAGCCCGACGTGAGATGCGAGAACTGCAGGAGCAGCACGACACGCTACTCAAGCAATCCTCGGTGCTGTTGGCATCCAAGCAATGCGAGATCAGCGAACGGGCGGAAACGACCTATCTCAACATCATTGGAGGGATGTTGACGCTGATGCTGAGCCAGTCGCCTTCAGGCGTGCCCTATTCCAGCTTCAAAACGCAGGAGGCCCTTGTCTCTGCATTGGTCGCCCACTACGGCGGCACCATGGGCATCACTGAGCGCACCTTAAACGGAAAGTTCGCCAACGCTAAGAGGTACGTTCGTAGCGCAAGCGCATGAGGTTATCCAGCTTGTATGTGCAATCGCGGAGATTGCATTTGCAATGTCTTTCCGCAGCCAGGTCTATTGAATAGAGGTCACGCCAACAAACGCCACCGAGCGTTCAGGAGTGACCGCCATGTCGCAGACCCCTGTACTCCCGCCGAACGAGCGCCGCATCCTGCGGCTCGATGAAGTCGAAGCGAAGTCCGGCTTCAAACGCGCCCACATCTACAACCTGATGAAGAAGCGCCAGTTCCCTCAGGCGCTGCGCCTGGGCGTGCGCGCTGTCGGCTGGGATTCGATCGAAATCGACCAGTGGATCGCCGAGCGCCTCAACCACCGGACCTGACCCGCTCTCCCGCGGACTTCCCATTCCCAGCCGGAGAGCGCCATGCAGGTCGTGTCCATCATTTCAACGAAGGGCGGCGTCGGCAAGACCACGACGGCCGCCAACCTGGGCGGGCTCGCCGCGGACGCGGGCCTGCGCGTGCTGCTGCTCGATCTCGACGTGCAGCCCACCTTGTCCTCCTACTACGAACTGACCCAGCGCGCGCCGGGCGGCATCTATGAGCTGTTGGCCTTCAACGAGCGCGACCTTGGCCAGCTCGTGTCCCGCACGATCATCGCGGGCCTGGACCTGGTGCTGTCCGACGACCACCGGGGCGAGCTGAACACGTTGTTGCTGCATGCGCCGGATGGCCGCCTGCGGTTGCGGCATCTGCTGCCAGCACTTGCTCCCCTCTACGACCTGGTGCTGATCGACACCCAGGGCGCGCGTTCCGTGCTGCTGGAGATGGCGGTGCTCGCCTCCGATCTCGCGCTGTCGCCCGTCACGCCGGAGATCCTCGCGGCACGCGAGCTGCGGCGCGGCACCATGCAGTTGCTCGAAGACATTGCGCCGTACCGGCACCTGGGCATCGAACCGCCGCCGCTGCACTTGCTCATCAACCGCGTCCACCCGGTGTCCGCCAACGCACGGCTGATCCAGCAGGCCTTGCGCGACCTGTTCCAGGACAGCGCCGGCATCCGCGTGCTCGCCACCGACGTGCCGGCCATAGAAGCGTATCCACGTGCCGCAACGCGCGGCCTGCCGGTGCATCGGGTCGAGCACCGCCAGCCGCCCGGCAGAGTCGCCCCTGCCGCGCTCGACACGATGCGCGCGCTCGCCAGCGAGTTGTTCCCGCAATGGCAGGACCGACTGGCTCAAGTATCCGGCCGCCCGCAGCGACCTCTTGATCCTGGGAGGCCCCATGGCGAACGCACATGAGCTGGCCCGCGGCCACAAGCGGCTGCGCGCCCTGATCGAGTTCGCGGTCGGTGAGGGCTGGCACGTCAAGCGCACGCCGGGCGGGCACCTCAAGTTCACCAAGGCCGGCTGCGCGGCGATCTACACGAGTTCGACAGCGAGTGACCACCGGGCCGAATTGAACGCCCGTGCGCAGATCCGCCGCGCCGAGCGAGAGGCCCGCATGGCGCCGGCCGGCGGTCGTGGGGACTGCGAGGGGTGCGGCCATGGCTGACATGACCTCGCAGGACATGGCAGGCAAGCTGCTCGCGGCCGGCTTCGAGCGCAGCGGCCCAGCGGCTACGGCCTTGAGCGACCCGATCGCGGACACGCCCATGGTCGTGACGCTGGACCAGTTGCGGCCCTACGACCATGACCCGCGCATGAAGCGCAACCCGGCTTACGAGGAAATCAAGGCATCCATCCGCGAGCGCGGCCTGGACGCGGCGCCGGCCATCACGCGCAGGCCCGGCGAGGACCACTACATCATCCGCAACGGCGGCAACACGCGACTGGCGATCCTGCGCGAACTCTGGTCGGAGACCAAGGAAGAACGCTTCTTCCGCATATCGTGCCTGTTCCGACCATGGCCGGAGCGCGGTGAAATCGTCGCGCTGACCGGGCATCTTGCCGAGAACGAACTGCGCGGCGGCCTCACGTTCATCGAGCGCGCGCTCGGCGTCGAGAAAGCACGGGAGTTCTACGAGCAGGAGAGCGGCGCCGCCCTGAGCCAGTCGGAACTGGCCCGCCGCCTGGCGGCCGATGGCTTCCCCGTCCAGCGGTCGCACATCACCCGCATGGCCGACGCGGTGCGCTACCTGCTGCCCGCCATTCCCACTGTGCTCTATGGCGGCCTGGGGCGCCACCAGGTCGAGCGGCTGTCGGTCATGCGCACGGCCTGCAAACGCACCTGGGAGCACTACGCCAAGGACCGTTCGCTGCCGCTGGACTTCGACAGTTTCTTTCAGGAGGTGCTGGCGCAGTTCGACACGCAGGGCGACGAGTTCGCGCCGCAGCGCGTGCAAGACGAGCTGATCGGCCAGATGTCCGAGCTGCTGGGCATCGGCTACGACGTGCTGGCGCTGGACCTGACCGAATCGGAAAGCCGCCACCGGGCGCTGGTCAGTGACCCGACGCCACCTGCGGCGCAGCCGGCGTTGCCTTCGCCCACCGCCGGCACGCCGACTCCGCCGGGCGCAGCATCGTCCATCGCCACGCCTGCAGCGGCGGCCGGTCCTCCACCCGCCAGCCCTCCGGCGTCCGAGCCCACCTTGCGCCACGACGACACGGCGGTTGGCGAAGCGGCCACGGGAAGCCAGCCGGCCGCACCGGGCGATCTGCTTCGCGAGCACATCGTCTCGCCAGCACCGACGACAGAACGGCTCCAATCGATCCAGCGCATGGTCGCCGACCAGTTGGGCGATGCGCTGCCGCCCGACTTCTCGGCGAGCGTGCTGCAGTCCATCCCGGTGCAACTCGGCGGACTCTATCCGATCTCCGACGTCTGGTACATCGACGCCGGCCTGGACACGCCCGATCGGCTGCGCATCCACATCGCGCAGTTCGCGCGCGAGATCGCCGGGGAGGCAGGCCTGGACGAGTGCATCGAGGATCGCGCCGATGGCATCGGGTTTGCGTGCCGCGCCCGCGGCCAAGCCCCGTCGCCGCTCGGCCGCGCGGTGCTGACGCTGCTCACTTCCCTGACGGGTCAGCCCGTCGCCGAAGCGGGCCTGGACGGCGCGCAGCTCGCCGCCGACCTGCCGACCCTGTTGCACGGCCAGAGCCAAGGCCATGGCAGCGGCGCAAGGCGCTTGAGCGACACGGCGTTGGTCAAGCTCTTTCGGCTGCTGCGCCTCGCCCGGCGTCTGCTGGACCTGGAAGCCGGCACCACGGCGCCCGGGACGTGAGCGAGGGAGGCCGCATGTCCACATCGCATCCGCTCAACCAGGCCGTGATTGCCCAGGCGCTGTATGACCTTCGCAACGGCCAACTGCGCCGCTGCAAGGCCATGGGCTTCGGCGAGGCCGAGCTGGATGCGCTCAAGCACCCCGCGCTGATCAGCGTGCTGGCCAACGCCAGCGTCTCGTGGTGCTCGGTCACGGTCAACCGCGAAGTGCTGCAGCGCCTGCTCAACCAGGCACAGGACGTGGAGAAGGAAATCGCCACGGTCGATCGCATGCTGCGGCTGGGGGCCAGCACGGAGATGGTCAGCCGCTTCTATGGCCTGACCCATCAGGAAGTCGCCCTGCGGCGGGAGATCCTCGGCCTGCCCAAGCGCAAGGGGCGCCACCCCGTCCTGGACGAGACCCAGGACACCGAACTGTGGCGGCAATGGAAAGCCGTGACCAGCAGCAGGAACGTCGATCTGGAGGACGAGACCTCGATTCTCGATGCGGCCATGGACCTGGCCGAGGGCATGTCGCTGCCGCTCTCGGTGGTCTGGGCCGCGATCAGGAACTGGGTCGATCAGGGATTGGGCTAGGCCATGGCCGTGGACGACACCGCCCCACGAGCCCAGCGCCCTGGCCCCATCGCACTCGCCGACCTGTTCGACGCTGCGCTGAAGGACCTCGCGCCCAAGTCCAGCTCTGGCGCTCCCGCGTCCCTGCCTGCTCCAACGCCCACGCCTCCTACGTCCGGCGACGCCTTCCTGTTCAGTGGCAATCGGCACGGGAGCGTGCCGCGGCGGCTGTTCCTCGACCGCCGCCTGACACCGCTGGAGCGCAACGCCTGGCAGGTGTTCCGATTGATGCTCAACGACGATGGCGTCACGGCATTTCCCACCTATGAGCAGTTGCGCCCCTGGCTGGCGTCGATGCCCTGCGCAGGCCAGGCCTCCCATGAGACCGTGGCGCGGGCGCTGACGCTGCTGCGCCTGACGCGCTGGCTGAGCCTCGTGCGACGACGGCGCGACCCCAAGACCGGTCGCATCCTCGGCAACCTCTACGTCCTGCACGACGAACCGCTGACGCCGTTCGAGGCGATGCAACTCGACGCCGACTACCTGGCCCTGGTCAGCCAGTCGCTGGGGCATTCGGCCAAGGCCGTCCAGGTGGTGGGACTCAACACCCTCCAGGAGATCGCGGACGACCCGATGCTGTCCGGACGCACCTTGCCGTCGCGGCTGCAAGTGCTCGCCGAGCGCCTGGCCGACCAGGGCATCACCGCCTCCGAAAGTTATCCACAGGAGGATGCGGTCCACGATTCCGAAGAAGGGCCCGCGAGCCTTCTTCGGAATGGCGATCGCCCATCTTCGGAATCCGAAGCAGGGCCGAAACCCGCGCCAGACGGCGCTCTTCGGAATTCGAAGCAGGACCGTACAGTACGTAGTAGTCATATTGATGAAGTACGTACTACCGCGCAGGCGCGTGCGCTGGGCGACCTGCAATGGCCCAAGCGCTTCGCGGAACTGAAGGCGGAACAGCAGGCCGGAGCCAAGATGGCGTTGCAGCAGGTGGACGCTGCCCTGCGGCAGGCCGTGCTGGACGAATGGGCCGCACGGTGCGGCAAGCATGGCATCCGCAACCCCGCCGGTTATCTGTTCGGCATCATCCAGCGCGCCATGCGCGGCGAGTTCAATGCCTGGGCCAAGCAGACCGGCCCGGCACCGCCAACACCATCGGCGGCGCGAGCGCCACCAACCGAGCCGCCGCGCAACGTCGTGCCGCCCGAGGTGGCCCGGCAGCACATCGAGCGCCTGCGCGATCTGCTGCGCAAATCCTGAGCACAGGGCTTGTCAAAGCCGTGAAGTAGATCTCCATGGCGGTCGGCAGAAACGGTCCCCTGGGGACGGCTGTGCGGTGAAGCGCCGGGCGACGGCGCGACATGCTGCGCAAAACCTGAGTAGAGCGCATGCAAGACCATGAAGCAGACCTCCATGGCGCTCAACGGAACGGTCCCCTGGGGACGGCTGCGCGGCGAAGGATCGTGTCGAACGGCAGCGCGACGTGCGGTGCAGCACGCATACCGTCAACAACCGAGGACGGGAACGCCGATGTGAGTGCCCATCTGCGGAGCGGTCCCCAGGGGACCGTTGCGCGCTGCGCCGCCAGCGCGCACAGAACCGGGGGTCGGCTCATTTCGGTTTGTTGACTGACTGCCTTCCGCTGCATGCGGATGCTGGCGGCTCCCTGTCCACCAGCGAGCGATCACCATGGCAACCAGCAACGAACCATTGCAACTCAACCTCGGCTCCCTGCGCAGCGCGATGTCGCTGACGCTGCACACCCACCACGCCTCGCGCATCTGGCATGGCCGCGCCGCCGCCGAGGGGCGACCGGGCATCGTCGGCCTGAACGGCTACATCGCCGTCATGAACAAGATGAAGCGCGGCTCGGAGCAGGACGACCCATACAGCGACTGGTGGATGCTTCGCATCGAAGACAAGCTCGACCAGACCAGGACCACGCTGCAGACGCTGCGCGACCAGGTGGACCAGGCCCTGGCCGGCGTGCCCGCCGCGTTGACCCTGGGCGAGAACCTCAACGTGCAGCCCGTCAAGCTTCCGCTGTTCGTCAATGCGCAGTTGGGCTTTGCCGCCGTCTATCTCCTGGCCGACTACGACGACATCGCGCGCAAGCTGATCCTCGCCCACCACACCGCGCTGATCGATCGCTCGACGTTGGAGCGCTGGCTCAACGAAGGTGCCCACGCGCTGCGCAGCCTGTTCAGCCTGGCCCAGCAATACCGCTACTCGGGCTGCACCCGCGACGACTTCGCGGCCAAGAACGCCGCAGCTCGGGCAGCATTGGAGAAGTTCGGCGAACTGCCGCAGGACGTGCTCGAAGGCATGCGCCGCTCGAAGTTTGCGCCGCCCGTCGTGCGCCGTGGTCTGCAACAGCGTGGTGATAGCGCTGCCGCAGCCGCATCTCCCACCGACGAAGGCGCTGCCGCCGATTCGGCCGAGGCCAAGTCCACAGCCGCCGGCGAGGACGAACCGGCATGAGCGACCCGAACCGCGAACCGCGCTACTTCCGTCGTCTGGAACAGCCAGCCTTCATGCGGCTGGAACACGCGGCCTCTCTAAAAGGCCTTTTAAAGCCTTTTAAAGGTAAAGGGGACTTCGAGGCCTGGGCCAGCCAGTGCTTCGCCATGCGCGACGAGTTGATTGCCCTGGCGCAGCGACAGGTGCTGCCACAGGCGTGCGGGCATCCCTTCCACCTGCTTCCCGTCGAGCTGGCCCAGCAGACCACTGGCGCAGGCACGACCTTTCTTCGCTGGCGCAAGCACGATCGATCGGCCATGGGCGTGGCGTTGTGGCAGGAGCTGATGGCGAGCCCCAGCACGCCGGTCAACCTGCTGCACGACCTGCACGAGATCGAACTGCAGCGCGTCATGCTGAACATGCAGATCAGCCTGCTGCACACCCTGGGCAGGCAAGCACAGGAATGCGCCAGCAAGGCCGCGCAGGCGGACAACACCTACCTGCGCCGGCTCGCGTCCGTTCCTGCCGCAGTGCGCGATCGGTGATTGCGCCTGCCATCCGAGCACGCGCCCGAGCCCAACGAGGCACGGGTATTTCAACCACCACGGAGATTCCAACATGAGCACACAATTCATCGGCGAGGGCAACATCGGATCGCCTCCCGAGTACCGCGAATTCCCCAATGGCAACGACGATCCTCGCCGGTTGCTCCGGCTGAACGTGTACTTCGACAACCCCGTCCCCACCAAGGGCGGCGAGTTCGAGGACCGCGGCGGCTTCTGGGCGCCGGTGGAACTCTGGCACCACGACGCCGACCGCTGGCAGCAGCTCTACCAGAAGGGCATGCGGGTGCTGGTCGTCGGCCGCATGGAGCGCGACCCCTGGACGGACAACGAAGATCAGCCGCGTGAGACTTGGCAGGTCAACGCGCGCAGTGTCGGCATCCTGCCGTACCGCATCGAGTCTGTGGCCCTCAGCCCGAAGCCACAGGAGGCAGAGCCGAAGCCCCAGGCCACCCAGGAATCGACGGCGCCGAAAGAGACCAAGCGCAGGAAGTGATCGGGCATGGAGGGCGGCTGCCGCAGTGCTTCGCCGCCCTCCATGCGCTGCGAATTATCCCCAGGGGATAGCTCCACCAACGTCCACCGAGTTCCACGCGCGCTCCCGGAAATCGCGGCTCTCGGCCCGCACACTTCCGGCCACGCACCTTCCCCGCACTCGCCATTTCATCGGCGTGAAAGCGGTCGCTGCCGCATGCGGCTTGTTTGCTGCTGCCAGGGGCTGCGCTCGGCATCCTCGATCCCAGCAACTCCATGAACAACAGGAATCGGGATGGACGGATATGCGGCTGTTCTTGTGCGAGAAACCCTCCCAGGGCAAAGACATTGGCCGGATTCTCGGCGCCACGCAGCGCGGTGAAGGCTGCCTCAACGGTTCCGGCGTCACGGTCACCTGGTGCATCGGCCATCTCGTGGAGGCGGCGCCGCCCGAGGCCTACGACGAGCAGCTCAAACGATGGTCCGTTGAGCAGTTGCCCATCATTCCCCAGCACTGGCGGGTCGAGGTCAAACCGAAGACCGCCACGCAATTCAAGGTCGTCAAGGCGCTCTTGGCGAAGGCGACTCACCTGGTTATCGCCACCGATGCCGACCGCGAGGGCGAATTGATCGCCCGCGAGATCGTGGAGCTTTGCGGCTACCGCGGCCCCATCGAACGCCTGTGGCTGTCGGCGCTCAACGATGCGTCCATTCGGGCGGCACTGGGCCAGCTGCGGCCTTCGGCCGAGACGCTTTCGATGTACCACTCGGCGCTGGCGCGCTCCCGTGCGGATTGGCTCGTGGGCATGAACCTGAGCCGGCTGTTCACGGTGCTGGGGCGACAGGCGGGTTACGACGGCGTGCTGTCGGTCGGCCGCGTACAGACCCCGACGCTCAAGCTCGTTGTGGACCGCGACCGCGAGATCGCGCGCTTCGTGTCCGTACCATACTGGGCCATCGCCGTGTCCCTGTTCGCAGGCGGTTCGACTTTCGCCGCGCAATGGGTTCCACCCGATGCGTGCACCGACGACGCAGGCCGCTGCCTGCGGCAGCCGGTCGCACAGCAGACCATGCAGCAGATCCGCGCTGCGGGCAGTGCCCACGTCGTGTCGGTGGAGACTGAGCGTGTCCGCGAAGGCCCGCCGCTGCCGTTCGACCTGGGCACCTTGCAGGAAGTGTGTTCCAAGCAGCTTGGGCTGGACGTGCAGGAAACCTTGGAGATTGCCCAAGCCCTGTACGAGACGCACAAGGCCACGACGTACCCCCGCTCGGACTCCGGCTACCTGCCCGAGAGCATGTTTGCCGAAGTGCCCACCGTTCTCGACAGCCTGCTCAAGACCGATCCCTCGCTGCGCTCGATCATGGGCCAGCTCGACCGCTCGCAGCGCTCGCGCGCCTGGAACGATGGCAAGGTCACGGCGCACCACGGCATCATCCCGACGCTCGAACCGGCGAAGCTCTCCGCCATGAGCGAGAAGGAACTGGCCGTGTACAGGCTCATCCGGTCGCATTACCTGGCGCAGTTCCTCCCTCACCACGAGTTCGACCGCACTGTGGCCAAGTTTTCGTGCGGGGGGCAGAACCTGGCGGCCACGGGCAAGCAGGTTGTCATCCCGGGTTGGCGCCAGGTGCTCGCCGAGCCGCAGGCCGAAGACGGTGATGGCGAGGGCGATACTGCGGTCCGCGCCCAGGTGCTGCCCGCGCTGCCGAAACTGTATGAGGGCCTGGCATGCCAGGTGGCCGACGTCGATCTCAAGGCACTCAAGACGCTGCCGCCCAAACCGTACACGCAAGGCGAGTTGGTCAAGTCCATGAAAGGCGTCGCCAAGCTGGTGTCCGATCCCCGCCTGAAGCAGAAGCTCAAGGATACGGTTGGCATCGGCACCGAAGCGACGCGGGCCAACATCATCGGCGGCCTGATCGCTCGCGGCTACCTCGTGAAGAAGGGGCGCGCCATCCGCGCCTCGGATGCGGCTTTCACTTTGATCGATGCCGTGCCTGCGGCGATTGCCGACCCTGGCACCACCGCCGTCTGGGAACAGGCGCTCGACATGATCGAGGCCGGACAGCTCACCCTGGACGTGTTCATCGGCAAGCAGGCCGCGTGGATTTCGCAGTTGATTGCGCAGTACGGCAGCGCCTCCCTGTCCATCAAGGTTCCCCAAGGGCCGGCATGCCCGCAGTGCGGCGCACCCACGCGCCAGCGCAGCGGCAAGAGCGGCCCGTTCTGGTCGTGCAGCCGCTACCCGGACTGCAAAGGCACGCTGCCAGTCGAATCCGGCAGCTCCAAGCGCGGCGCCTCGCGCCCGCGCCGTAGCGGCCGCAAAGGCTCCTGACCGCCCCCGTTCCCCGTGAGCCGTGCCCGCCTTCGGCGGCGTGGCCCCTGTCCCGCACTCCGCCGCATGCCCTGCGGGACGCCCAGCGCGCAACGCCTTCTTGATCCGTGTGCGCGTCCCGCCCAGCCGTCCCCGGCCGCGGGACCTGAAGGTAGCTTCTCTGCGAGCCGCACCACGCGCGTTCTGTTGATCTGCGTTTCTTCCGCCCTCTGCGAAGGGTGTACCCGTGGCGTGGCCGGGGGGGCGCGCCACCCGGGGGCCCATGGGGGGGGGCGGGGTTGGGTGGCGGGGGCCGCCGGGGGAAA
>NZ_JBRREC010000072.1:0-27285 GCF_056760015.1 Stenotrophomonas sp. STEN029
ACTTGAGCCCCTCTCCCGCTTGCGGGAGAGGGGTTGGGGTGAGGGCTGCCTTGCGCAGGTAAAGCCTCTGCCGAGCATGGCTCGGCACTACAGTTAGAAAGCAAAAAGGCGCGGAATCCGCGCCTTTTTGCTTCCTTCAATTCCGCATCAACGCCAGATCCTGATCTGCTCGGCGTCGGTACGCTGCATCGGCTGGCCTGGCTTGCAGCTGAAGCTGGCGCCAAACTCCGGCAGGTTGGACAGTGGTGCATTGCTGCGCCAGCGGCCCGGTGCGCGCACGTCGGTGCTCAGGCGCTGCACGGCTTCGTTCGGCGACAACTGCTGCGCCCACAGGCTGGTCCAGCCCTTGAAGAAGTCCTGCTTATCGGCCGGCTTGGCATCAGCCTGGGCGGCGGTGAAGGCCTCCAATGCGATCTCCATGCCCGACAGATCCGCCATGTTCTCGTCGCGGGTCAGCTCACCGTTGACCTTGGCATCCTTGACGCCCGGGAACGGATAAGCGCTGTACTGCGCGGCGACGCGGTTGCCGAGCAGCGTCCAGGCGCTCTTGTCAGCCGGCGTCCACCAGCTGCGCAGTTCGCCCTTGGCGTCGATCATCGCGCCCTTGACGTCGATGGCGCGGCTGACTTCATGCGCGACCAGGCCACCGAAAGCGCCGAACTTCTCGGCATTGCTGGCGTTGGCGGCAAAGATCGGCCCCTGCAGGGCTGCGGCCGTCACGATCAAGCGGTTCTGGGCGATGTCGTAAGCGATCGACGGCTGCTGCGGCAGCACGTCCCAACGGCGGTCGGCGTTGCCCTTGCCGATGCGCTTCATTTCCTGGGCGTGGCGCCAGGTGGACGCGATCAGGATGTTGCCACCAAAGCTGCCGCGGCCCATCGGCTGCACGGTGTAGTCCAGATCGCGCAGCGGGGTGCCGATCTCGATCTTCATCGCCGCCAGCTTGGCTTCGGCTTCGGTCTTGGCCTCGGTGCTGAGCCAGCTGCTGCGCTTGATCGCGGCGATTTGTGCTTCGCGGATCTGGTCGACCATCACACCGGCCTGGCGGCGGGTATCGCGGTTGAGGTAGGTCGCGGCGTATTCGTGGCCCAGCATCGGGCCGGCGGCCACGTTGATGGCGTCGAGCACAGCGTCCGGGCGTGCCGGGGCGATGGCCTGGCCACGCAGCAGGCGGCCACGGAACTCGAACTCGGCGTCGCGGTAGGCCTTGGACAGGTACGGCGCCATCGCGTCGCCCACGCGCCAGCGCAGGTAGGCCTTCCACTGATTGGCCGGCAGACGGCTGACCATGCCGTTGAGCTGCTGGAACAGCGCCGGGTCGGCCAGCGACACCAGGTCGTCGTTCACGCCCTGCGCCTTCAGGAAGGCATCCAATTGCAGGTTGCGGTAGCGGCTGTTGAGGTCCTTGGTGGAGACCGGCGCGTAGTTATTGAACGGGTTGTTGATGTCGGCCACCGAGTGCGCGCTGCGCGCCAGTTCGGTTTCCAGCTGGATGACCAGCGCCGATTCGGCATCAAGCTGCGCCGCCGGGGTGCCGGTCAGGGCCAGGATCTGCTTCACGTAGGCGCGATAGCGGCCCATCAGGGCGACGGTGTCGGCATCGGTGCGGGTGTAGAAGGCCGGGTCCGGCAGGCCGGTGCCGCCTTGCATGAAGTAGCCGATATGGCGGTCCAATGCCTTCAGGTCCACGTCCGGGGCGAAATTGAACGCGACCGGGATGCCGACCTGATGCAGGGCAGCGATCGAGGCCGGGATGTCCTTGGCCTTCTTGATGGCGTTGATGCGGGTCAGCAGCGGCGCGATCGGCTTGGAACCGTCGGCTTCGACCGCGGCTTCATCCAGGCCGCTGGCCCAGAAATCGCCAAGCAGCTTCTGCACGTTGCCTTGCGGCGCGGTCATCGCGCGATCCAGCAACTGGCGCTGCTGGGTGCGGGTGTTCTCTGCCAGGGTGCCGAGGGCGCTGACCGCGCCGGTCTGCGGCACCGGATTGGCCTTGAGCCAGTTGCCGTTGGTGGCTTCGTAGAAATCCGTACAGGCCGCGCTCACTGCCGGTGCCCGTGCCGCAGGCTTCTTGCGGGCGGCCTGCGCATCGTTGGTGGACAGCATGGTCACCAGGGAGAAGGCCAGGGCCAGGGTAAGTGGGCGAACGTTGGGCATGTGGTGCATATCCGCAGAAGGACAAAGTGGGCGGAGTTTAACAAGCTGGCGGCGGATTGGTGCCGGGGCAGGGCACGGAATTGGGTACTGCATCAAAACCGGTGGTTGTGGGAGCGGCGTGAGCTGCAGAGCCACTGCGGATGATGCGGTTGGCATTGACCGGTTTGCGTCGATTTCTGGTGCCTTGGGCTTGCTCAGCTTCGCGGCTTACGCCGCTCCCACAATCCTCGTGCGCGGGCAAAAGAAGGCCCGGCAATGCCGGGCCTTCTTTGGGTCTCACTGCAGGCCGGCGATTACCAGATCACTACCTGCTTGTCGCCAGCACGGACCATCGGCGAACCGGCCTTGCACTGGAAGGCAGCAGCGAAGGTCGGCAGGTTCGACGGTGCACCCATGGCACGGAACTGCGCCGGGGCGTGCGGGTCGGTGGCCAGGCGGACCTTGGCGTTTTCGGCGGTGTACTTGGTGCGCCACACGGTCGCCCAGTTGAAGAAGAAGCGCTGGTCGCGGGTGAAGCCGTCAACCTTGGCGTCTTCCTTGCCAGCCGAAGCCTTCTGCAGGGCATCGTAAGCCGTGGCCAGGCCGCCCAGGTCGGCGATGTTCTCGCCCAGGGTCAGCGAACCGTTGACGTTCTGGTCGCCCACCTTGTACTCGTTGAACTGGTTGACCAGCTTGCCGGTCAGGCCAGCGAAGCCCTTCGAATCCGCCGGGGTCCACCAGTTCTCGAAGTTGCCGGTCGGGCCGAAACGGCTGCCCTGGTCGTCGTAACCGTGGGTCATTTCGTGGCCGATGACGGCACCGATGCCGCCGTAGTTCAGCGCGTCGTCGGCGTTCGGATCGAAGAACGGCGGCTGCAGGATGGCGGCCGGGAACACGATCTCGTTCTGCAGCGGGTTGTAATAGGCGTTGACGGTCTGCGGGGTCATGCCCCACTCGGTCTTGTCGACCGGCTGGCCGATCTTGGCCAGTGCCCACTTGTAATTGAAGGCATTGGCTGCGCGCACGTTGCCCAGGTAGTCATCGTGGGTGGTGCTCAGGCCGCTCCAATCACGCCACTTGTCCGGGTAGCCGATCTTCGGGGTGAAGGTTTCCCACTTGGCGATTGCCTTGGCCTTGGTCTCGTCGCTCATCCAGGTCAGGTTCTGGATGCGGTCCTTCAGCGCGCCGGCCAGGTTCTTGACCAGCTCTTCCATCTTGGCCTTGGACTCGGGCGAGAAGGCGACCTTCACGTACATCTGGCCGAAGGCGTCGCCGGCATCGCTCTCGATCGTGCCAAGCACCTGCTTCCAACGCGGCTTGATTTCCTTCTGGCCGTTCAGTTCCTTGCCGTAGAACGCGTAGTTCTCCTGCACGAACTCATTGCTCAGGTACGGCGCGGCGCCGTCCACGGTGTGGAAGCGCAGGTAGGCGCGCCAGGCTGCCGGGTCGGTGTCGGCCAGCATCTTGCTCACTTCCGCGTGGAATGCCGGCATGGCCAGCGAGAACGTCGCCGGTGCGGCAATGCCCTGTGCCTGGAAGAACGCAGTCCAGCTGAAGTTCGGGGTCAGCTTGTCGGCGTCAGCCACGGTGACCGGGTTGTAGTACAGCGAGACGTCGCGCGACAGCTCGACGCTGGACTTGGAGGCCTTGGCAAGACGGGTCTCGAACTTGATCACGTCCTCGGCCTGCTTGGCGGCGTCGGCCGCGGCCACGCCGCTCAGCTCCAGTACCTTGGCCACGTGGGCCTTGTAGGCGTTGAGCTTGTCGGCCTTGCTGGCGTCGGTGTAATAGGTGGTGTCCGGCAGGCCCAGGCCACCCTGGCTGGCGTAGGCCATGTTCATGGTGGAGTTCTTGAAATCTGCTTCCGGGCCGAAGCCGAACAGGAAGTTCTCGCCCTTGGCCGCAGTGCTGCGCAGGTAGTTGGCCAGTGCGGCGGTGTCCTGCAGGCCATCAATCGCGGCCAGGTCGGCCTTCAGCGGGGTGATGCCCAGCGAGTTGATCTTGGCTTCGTCCATGCCCGAGGCCCAGAAGTCGCCGACGATCTTCTCGATGCCGGTGGCGTTCTTCATTGCCGCGGCCTGTTCGGCCAGCTGGTGCTGCACGGCAACCGAGCGCTCGTCGAGGATGGTGAAGGCGCCCCAGCTGGTGCGGTCAGCCGGAATTTCGTTGGCGTTGAGCCACTTTTCGTTCACGTAACCGTTGAAGTCGGTACATGCGTCCTTGCTGGCGTCGAGGTCGGCAGCGGTGAAGGCGTTGTAGGCCGGCAGCTTGGACTCGTCCAGCTTCAGCTCGGTGGCGGCCGGGGCAGCGGCGGTGGCCGCCGGCGGGGACTGCTCTTCCAGCTTGGGGCAACCGGTCAGCACGGCGGCGACGGCCAGCGACAGCAGGAGAATCTGGGGTTTGCGAACGATCACGGGAAAGGCCTCCAGGCCGGTTTCAAAGCATGAGTGAGGCCGCGGAGTCCGGGGCCGAAGCAGGAAGATACGCCTGAAACCGATGAGGAAGGGGTGTAGAAGGTCATGGGTCGCTGCGGGTGTATTCCTATGGGCGGCGACGGCTGGCCGGTGCTATACAGCGGGAATGACCAAGACATCAAGCAAGCAGTGGGACGCGATCCTGATCGGCGGCGGCCATAACGGACTGGTGTGCGCGGCCTATCTGGCCAGGGCCGGCAAGCGGGTATTGGTATTGGAGCGACGTTCAGTAGTCGGAGGCGCAGCCGTCACCGAGGAGTTCCATCCCGGTTTCCGCAACTCGGTGGCCTCTTATACGGTGTCGCTGCTGCAACCCAAGGTGATTGCCGAGCTGGAGCTGGAGCGGCACGGCCTGCGGGTGGTGCCGCGCAAGCTCAACAACTTCCTGCCCTTGGGCAATGGCGAGTATCTGTTGGCCGGGGGCGGGCGCACTGCCGAACAGGTTGCGCGCTTCTCCGCACGCGATGCGGCACGCCTGCCCGAGTACGAACAGCGCTTGGAGATTTTTGCCGATGTGCTGCGTGCGCAGGCCCTGCAGGCGCCGCCGAACATCAGCGGTGCGAGTTGGTTGCGTGCGCTGCCCGAGCTGTGGAAGGCCGGTCAATTGGGTCGACAGCTGCAGCGCCTGGATCCGGGCTTGCAGCAGGAGTTGATGGATCTGTTCACCATCTCCGCCGCCGAGTACCTGGACCGATGGTTCGAGAGCGAACCGATCAAGGCCTTGTTCGGCTTCGATGGCATCGTTGGCAACTACGCCAGTCCTTATGCGCCGGGCACGGCCTACGTGTTGTTGCATCACGTGTTTGGTGAAAGCAACGGCGTCAAAGGTGCCTGGGGTCACGCGATCGGCGGCATGGGCGCGATCACCCAGGCGATGGCGCGATCGGCGGTTGAGGCCGGTGTTGAAATCCGTACCGATGCCGCCGTCGAGAAGGTCCTGGTGGAGCAGGGGTGTGCAGTCGGCGTTGTATTGGCCGGTGGCGACGTGCTGCGCGGCTCTGCCATCGTTGCCAACGTCAATCCGAAGCTGCTCTACGAGCGCCTGTTCGATCCTGCCGATGTGCCGGCGGCTACGTTGGAGCGCATGGCCAACTGGCGCTGCGGCTCGGGAACATTCCGCATGAATGTGGCTTTGTCGAAACTGCCTGATTTCAGCGTGCTGCCGGGACTCGGTGATCATCTGACCGCCGGCATCATCATCGCCCCTAGCCTGGACTACATGGATCGTGCCTATCTGGATGCGCGTCAATACGGGTGGTCACGCGAGCCCATCGTCGAGATGCTGATTCCCAGCACGCTGGATGATTCACTCGCACCGCCGGGACAGCACGTTGCCAGCCTGTTCTGCCAGCACGTGGCGCCGCAGCTGCCGGATGGGCGCAGCTGGGACGATCATCGCGAGGAAGTCGCGGATCTGATGATCGCCACCGTCGACAAGCATGCGCCGGGTTTTGCTGCTTCGGTGCTAGGCAGGCAGATCATGAGCCCGCTGGATCTCGAGCGGACCTTCGGCTTGATCGGCGGTGATATCTTCCATGGCGCGCTGAGCTTGAACCAGTTGTTCAATGCGCGGCCAATGCTGGGGCAGGCGGGCTACAAGGGCGCGCTGCCGGGGCTCTATCTATGTGGTTCGGGTACGCACCCGGGCGGAGGAGTTACCGGGGCGCCTGGGCATAATGCGGCCGCGGTCGTTTGGGGTGATCTTTAAATCAGCGGCGCTGCGATAGCCTTGATGCAAAAAAGGAGGCGACCTGGGTCGCCTCCTTTTTTTGGAACCTACTACTGACTGGAAGTCAGAACTTGTACTTCAGACGCACGAACGGGGTGCGGCCGTAGTAGTCGTACTGCGTCGCGAAGGCAGGCACATTGCCGTAACGCGTGCCGGCGCCGGTCGAGATCGATGCCGGCTTGGCATCGAACACGTTGGCGACGCCAACCAGAATCTGCCAGTCCGACTGGTCATACGTCATCGAAGCAGTGTGGTAGTAGCGAGCGTCAGCAGTGATGTCGCGGTAGGAGTCCGGACGGCCGAGATAGGTGAACTTTTCCGACAGGTCCTTGTTCTTGGTTTCACCGATGTACGAGGTCAACCAGTTGAAGGCCCAATCACCACGCTTGAAGGTCAGCCCAAGATTGGCGACCAGATCCGGACGGCCAATGAAGCCCAGCTGGTCCGAATTGCTCAGGCCGCTGGCCTCCGCGCTGTCGAACAACTGCATCACGTCTTCCAGCGTGTAGGTGACCTGCGTATCCACCGCAAACTTGCCGAAACCGAACTCGTGTTCCCAGTTTGCCGTCAAGTCCCAACCACGGGTGCGCTGCTTGTTGATGTTGATGTACTGCGCATGCACTTCGGTAATCCGGAAAGGTTCATTCGGATCAGTGGAAGGGTTGCGGGTCATCAGGTCGCAGAACTTGTTCGGGAACGACGCTGAGCCATAGCAGCCACCGACGATGTCGGCCGCATCCAGAGAGGCAATCTGGTCATTTACTTCATAGTCGAAGTAGTCAATTGCTACATTCAGATTTGCAAACGATGGCGTGAAGACCAGGCCGACGCTCTTGGCACGCGAGGTTTCCGGTTTCAGCTGGCCTGCGCCACCACTGGTGTAAATCGTTGCGCTGGAGCCATTGCCTGCATAGTCGGGAGCAATACCCAAGGAGCCGCAGTTTGCCGCCAATTGGTCATTGTTCGTTTCACCCCAGCGGATGCAAGGGTCGATGGCGGTCTGTCCCAGGAACCCGGTCTGGTTACCAAGGTACAGCTCATACAAGCCCGGGGCGCGATATGAGGTGCCCAATGTGCCGCGAACACGGAACGCGGAATTGATCTGCCAGCTCAGGCCGACCTTCCACACGCTGTCGGACCCATCGACCGAGTCGTACTGGAACACACGTCCGGAAGCATTGGCGGTCAGCGACTCGATGCCCGTGATGCCCTTGAGCAGCGGCACCTCCAATTCCACGAACGCTTCCTTCACCTTGTCATCGCCCTTGGTGACATCGGCGCTGGAAGAGCCCCAGATGAACCCATCGCGCGAGACCTGGCTGGGTTGGTCGTCAATCTTGTAGTAGCGGTACTCCAGGCCGGCAGCCATCCCCACAGCGCCTGCTGGCAGGTCGAACAATTCACCGCTGAAAACTGCATTGACGGTGGCCTGATCATAGGTGGTCTTACCCGTATGCCAGATGCCGAGGATGTCAACCAGCTCATCAACCTTGGCCCCACTCAGATAGCCCGGGTCGAAGAAATTCCCGGCGGGCGTACCGCTGTTGTCATAGTTGAGGTCGCCAGTCAGGCGAGTGTCAATGCCCAGGTTGCGATAGGTGCCGCTAGAGCGGCTGTAGTTCGCATTGACTTCCCAGCCCCAAGAGTCTGTACCGGCAAACAGACCATCGAGCTTGTTGGCCAGATAGTAATAGTCCACCTGGACCTGGGTGATGGACTTGAACGGCATGACCGGCTGAGCGATTCCGTTTGCGGTGCCTGGCGCTTCCAGGTACGGGAAGAACTGACGCCAGCTGAAGTTTTCAGTGTCGCGCTGGTTGTAGAGGAACTGGCTCTTCCAATTGAACGAATCGAAGCCGAAATCAGCCGCCAAGTAAGCGGATTTACGTTCCTGGCGGTTGATGATGTGCGCTTCGCCCCAACGACTGAAGTTGGATGGGATCTGCGTATAGGCCTGGGTGCTTCCGTTTGCGTAGGTCTTGTCCTGTCTCGGAGCATAGCCAGCGAACGGACCGTTTGTGCTGCCGTCTGCAGTAGGTACCCAAACCTTCGCGGTGCCGTATTCCGCGATGTAATTGTGTTGCATGTTGAGACAGAACGGGCGCGGGCCGTAGATCGAGGCATCCGTGCGGTCGATACGGTTGCCGTCCGCATCCGTGACCAGATCTTCCGAGCACTTGAGGAAGTCTCGCTCACCGCGGGTCAGTTCGTTATGGCGGTACCACTCGACGGCGGCGACGACGCTGCCCTTTTCGAAGTTCCAGCCGTTGGCCAGCGAGGCGGCAAATACTTCGCCACCACCGTGCTGTGGGATGCGGGAGGTGACGGTCAGTTCAGGGCGCTCGAAATTCTTCTTGGTGATCAGGTTGACCACGCCAGCGACCGCGTCGGAGCCGTAGATCGAAGACGAACCGTCTTTCACGATCTCAGCGCGCTGCAGAATGGCAGTCGGGATGACGTTCAGGTCGAACGCGCCCACTGCACCACGGGTGCCTGCCGGGCCAGGACGCTGGCCGTCGAGCAGTACCAAGGTGCGATTGGCGCCAAGTCCACGCAACGAGAAGGTCTGTACGCCAGTACCGCCATCAACCACAAAGCCACCAAACTGGTGGGTGATCTGCGTTTCGGCAGCGCCGATGGCGGACTTCTGCAGGAACTCGCCAACGTTGACCTGACCTTGTGCCGTGTTGGTTTCGGTGTCGATGGTAAAGACGGGGGAAATCGTGTCGTAGTCGGCGCGGCGAAGCAGGGAGCCGGTGACGGTTACCTTGTCAAGGTCTGTAGCCCCGGCCTTTGTCTGCTGCTGACTTGACTTGTCGCTCTCCGCGGTGGCTGCTTCTTGTGCGAAGGCGGGAGCCGCCTGAAGGCAGGCCAGAACTGCAAGCGTCAGAGGCAGGCGAATTGGCGAAGTGTGTCCGTTTTCTTTGCGCATACTGCTTTTTCCCCGTCTTGTTATGTTTCGGTTAACCGAGTCTAGGTAGCTAGTAATGTAAATGCAAGGTGAATATCAAGCATTTGTAACTATTTTTGTTGAACGCCCGTTCAGCCCTTCGCGACGCGAAGGGCTGGGGAGGGGTCAAAGCCCGTTCGGACCACAGTCACTGCGCAGGAAGCTTTCCATCAACGGGAGCGTTGCCTGGTAGTGCCTGGGGTACCACGGCATGCTGTGGGGCATGTCCGGGATCAATTCGAACTTGGCTGCTACCTTCCCTTGGACTGCGTTGTAGAAGCCGCGGGCATGGAATGCCGGCGTGCGGACGTCGCGGTCACCCACGTAGAGCAGGACTGGGATATTGGCGTTGGCGGTGTGCTGCATGGGGTCCATGCCCTTGACCGTCTGTCCCTGCAGGATGCGCTGGAGGCGATTCTCGCTCCACGAGACGCCAAGGCGTGCCAGATCGGTTACCGGGGCGCCTGCAATAGCACATTGGAACGGGGATGGGTTGCGAACTGTCGCTGCTGCTGCGGCAAAGCCGCCATATGAGTATCCAAAGATGGCAATGCGGTCCTTTGCTGCAATGCCCTGGGAGACCAGCCATGCGGCCGCATCATCATTGTCGTCCTGCATGGTCAGGCCCCACTGCTTGTCGCCTGCAATCCAGTGGTCGCGGCCGAAGCCGGTGCTGCCGCGGTACTGTGGACGAACTACCGCGTAGCCGCGGGATGTGAAGTACGGTACCCAGCCGGATGCGTCCCAACCCGTGTAGTCACGAGCCCACGGACCGCCGTGCGGGTGCACGAGCGCCGGTAGAGCGGCATCGCCTTCTTTCCAACCTGCTGGCAGGTCAAGAATGGCTGGAATCTTGCGGCCGTCACGCGCTGTGTAGGTGATCCAGCGTTGCTCGCCGATCTGGCTGCTATCCACCCAGGGGCGTTCGCTACCCAGTTGGGTAACGCTCTTTTTGTCTGCAAGGACAAAGTAGGAGGTCGGTTTGCTTGCGCTGCTGGTGGTGTAGAGCACCCTGGACAGGTCGTCGTTGTAGCCTGTAATGGCGACGTACTGTCCAGGATAGGCCTGTTTCAGGCTGTCGCTCAATGCCTTCATCTGTGGATCGACGTACACGGCCTCGCGGCGCGGACCGTCTACGTAAAACCCCAGGACCTGATTGAAATTGCTGGGGCGCGTGCCGAGGATCAGGTTGCCGATCGGATACTGCGGGTGGGCCGCCAGTGGCTCCTTGTCAAAGGTTTTGGTTGCGGGGTCGTACTGCCATGCCTGGACCTGATCAGAGAACTTGTCAGTGAGAATGTAAAGCTTGCCCGTAGCGTCATCGATTCCGGCCACTTCCATGGTGTAGCGGTCGCTGAGCTTGGTTGTAAGGGCGTCGTGCTTGTCAAACTGTCCGTTGCCCTTGTTCTTGATCAGGATCTGCTGCTCATAGTCATTCGATCCCAGTGGTTCGATCTGGCTGCGAGTCAGGAGTTCGCCATTCCGCGGGTGGAAGAGGCCTGGTGCAGCACGGGTTCCGCCGCGGAACAGTAGTTCGGTCTTTCCAGTGGCCAGGTTGAACAGATAGTAGTTCGCTGACAAAGTCAGTTCATTCATCTGCGAGATGATGACTTTCTCAGGATCAAGCGGAAGCGAGTGAACCAGCGATGCAGAGCCGGCCAACTCCAGGCAACGTTGTGTCTGCTCGCTGACTCCGAGCTTACGGGTGTTGTCGGCGAACGCTTCGTCGAACTTCGTTTGGCTCGGGTCTGTCAGATAGGCTTTGGTCAGGAAGGTCTTGGTGGCGCCAGTGGAGTTGCCCTCGCCACAGCCTGACAATTGTCCGGTGAATTCTTGACGGCCAATGACCAGCGTTTTTCCTGCCTTGAGGGCGCTGGCGGCAATGAATTTCATTCGATCACCTGAGGGGGTGATTGCAGTGGGGCCGTTGCCCAGCTTGTCCATGTCCCAGTTGGCCAGTGCGGTATCGCCATTGTTGCTGCCTGGCGCGGCGATGATGGCGACGAGTCTTTTGCCATCGGCGCTCATTGTCACAGACTGAATTGCTGGGATCTTTGCAAAACTTTCCGTCGGTAAGGGGGTTGGAGCGGCTTGGGCCGTTGTCGCAGCCAGCACAATGCTAGCTGCGAGGGCAAACTTGGCGCACTTGAGTTGTTTCATCGATGTGACGTCCTTGGCTGTGGCTTATGTGCCGAGTCGTGGCACATTTGCGTCGAAGATGAATGAATGCTGTATTTTCGTCAATGCTGTGGGCCCTCACTACGTGGGAGCCTTCGTTTTCTCTTGCGGAAGTCGGGTGTGGCACTATCGCGACCAACTTTTTTGAATCCTTCACGTCATGCAGCTTTACGATCAGTCCCGCCCAGCCACCCATCGTGTGCAGAAGGGGCTTTCCCCCCATTCACGTATCCGCAATGTCATTGCGGTCGGTTCTGGCAAGGGCGGGGTGGGCAAGTCCACCACGGCGGTGAATCTGGCGTTGGCGCTGAAAGCGCTGGGTGCCAAGGTCGGGGTACTGGATGCCGATATCTACGGCCCCAGCGTGCCGGCCATGCTGGGCCTGAGCGGGCGGCCGGAGAGCCCGGACAACAAGTCCATCGAGCCGCTGCGGGCGTTCGGGGTCGAGGCGATGTCGATCGGTTTCCTGATCGAGCCGGACTCCCCGATGATCTGGCGTGGGCCGATGGCCACTTCCGCACTGACCCAGCTGTTCAACGACACGCTGTGGGGCGACCTGGACTTCCTGCTGATCGATCTGCCGCCGGGTACCGGCGACATCCAGTTGACCTTGTCGCAGAAGATCCCGGTGGCCGGCGCGGTGATCGTTACCACGCCGCAGGACATTGCCACGCTGGATGCGCGCAAGGCATTGAATATGTTCGAAAAGGTCGAGGTTCCTGTGCTCGGCATCGTCGAGAACATGGCTGTCCATACCTGCAGCAACTGTGGCCACGTCGAGCATCTGTTCGGCGAGGGCGGCGGCCAGCGCATGGCCGAGCAGTACGGAGTACCGTTGCTGGGCTCGCTGCCGTTGGACATCGGCATTCGTGAGCAGGGCGATGTGGGGGCGCCGATCGTGGTTGCGCAGCCCGATTCGGCCGCGGCCAATGCCTATATGGCGGCGGCGCAGCGGATGGCCGAGGAATTGGCCAAGCGCCCGCGCGCCAGCATTCCGATCCTGTCCTCGTTGATCTGAGGCAGCTGCCAGCGCGGTGGCAGGGAGGGCCCGTTATGCGGGCCTTTCTCATATAGATTGAATGTGCAGAAGTTGCTGGCAGGCGATTGCTTGCCGGCCCTTGGCCGGCTCTAGGCTAGAATCGACCCCCCCCGGCCGCAGGCATGCTGCGGCACAACGTGAACAGGATCACTGAATGAGCATCAAGAGCGACCGTTGGATCCGCCAAATGTCCGAACAGCACGGCATGATCGCGCCGTACGAAGCCGGCCAGGTCAAGCAGGTGGATGGCCAGCGCATCGTCAGTTACGGCACCTCCAGCTATGGCTACGACGTGCGTTGCTCGCGTGAGTTCAAGGTGTTCACCAACATCAACTCGACCATCGTCGACCCCAAGCACTTCGACCCGAAGAGCTTCGTCGACATCGAGGCCGATGAGTGCATCATCCCGCCGAATTCGTTCGCGCTGGCACGCACGGTGGAGTTCTTCCGCATCCCGCGCGACACCCTGGTGGTGTGCCTGGGCAAGAGCACCTATGCGCGCTGCGGCATCATCGTCAACGTGACCCCGCTGGAGCCGGAATGGGAAGGCCACGTGACGCTGGAATTCTCCAACACCACGCCGCTGCCGGCACGTATCTATGCCAACGAGGGCGTGGCGCAGATGCTGTTCTTCCAGGCCGACAAGGACGACATCTGCGAGACCTCGTACAAGGATCGTGGCGGCAAGTACCAGGGCCAGACCGGCGTCACCCTGCCGCGCACCTGAGTGCGGCCTGGGCTGAAATGAAAAAGGCGCCGTGAGGCGCCTTTTTCTTTGTGCAGGATCCGGCGGTGCGGCTTATTTGCCGCGTCCGAACAACATGCCGATACCGACAGCCACCAGGATGGCCGGCCACCAGGTGGCGAGCATGCTGCCGATGTTGCCGTTGATCCAGCCGAGGTTCTTGGCCAGGAAAAACAGGCCAACGATGATCAGGATCAGGGCGGCGATCAGATTGGAGCGCATCGGCTTGCGGAGTCCGTAAGGGAGAAGGTGCTTATCGTAGCCGCTGGCGCCAGATTTCGACACGTTGGGCCAGCACCTCCGGATCGAAACGCTGTGCCTTGCCGCTGCCCCAGACCGGGCCCGGCCAAGCGGCGTCGTTCTCGTTGCGGCCGATCAGATGCACGTGCAGCTGGCGCACGATATTGCCGAGCGCACCGATGTTGATCTTGCTGACATTGGGCTTGTGCTTGAGGTGCTGGGAGATCTGGTTGATCTCGGCGAGCAGCAGGCGTTGCTGGGCACCGTCCAGGTCGATCCACTCGCTGGCATTGGGCACACGCGGTACCAGCACGACCCAGGGGAAGCGGTCGTCGTTCATCAAGCGGATCTGCGACAGGGGGCCATCGGCAATCAGCACGCTGTCGGCAGCAAGGCGGGTATCAAGTACGAAATCGGACGTCACAGCTTCGGTCATCGCAGGTTCTCGCTGAAGAAGGCCAAGGTGCGTTCGCGCGCCAGGTCGGCGCTGGCTGGGTGGTAGTGCATGCCGACCTCGCGGTTGAAGGCGTGGTCGGCTGGATAGACATATACAGGCAAGTCGGGTTGCTTTTCACGGTGCGCTGCAACGGCGGCTGCCGGGATCGAAGCGTCCTGGTCGCCAAAGTGGAAGATGGCCGGGGCTTTGAACGCTGTATCCAGGAACGGCACGTTGCGTGCGCCGTAGTAGCTGGCCGAGGGCAAGCCCAGCTGTTGCGCAGCCAACATGGCGATGGTGCCGCCCCAGCAATAGCCGACCGTGCCGACCTTGCCGTAGGGCGCCAAAGCCTCTGCGGCGGCTTCGACCACGGTTACCGCGCGGTCCACGCCCAGCTCGTCGACCAGCGCCTTGCCGCGGCTGACGCCGTCCGCGTCATAGTCCAGCTGCAGGTCCGGTTCGATCAGGTCGAAGAAGGAGGGCGCCAGCACCGCATAGCCCTCGGCGGCGTACTGCTCGGCGACATGGCGGATATGCGCGTTGGCGCCGAAGATTTCCTGTATCACCACCAAGCCGGCGCGTGGGCTGCCGGAGGGCAGGGCCTGCCAGGCGCGGACCGGGCCGAGTGGGGTGGGGAGGGTGATCCAGTTGGGCATTGGGGGCTCCGGGGTAAGGGGCGAAAGGCGGTGTTCCTTCTCCCGCCTGCGGGAGAAGGTGCCCCGCAGGGGCGGATGAGGGGAGCTTTTGGAGCGGGGTCTGCATGCTGGAAGCTTCCCCTCACCCCAACCCCCGCTCCGCGCCCCGGCCCTTGCGCTGGCGCAAGGGCGTTCAACAGGGCACGAACCGGTGGTTCGTAAGCGCCCCCTCTTTCCCCCCGCAAGCGGGAGAGGGGCTCTAGTTAGTTGTTGCCAAGATGAGACTGATTATCAGCTCTCTCGCGTATTAAGCCAGCCGCAGGGCGTCGCGCCTTCGGCCCGGTATACTGCCCGGCTTTCCGGCCTCGCTGCCATTCCGGCCCGGCCCCAGGATTTCCAGATCATGTCCCAGCTGAACCCCAAAGTCGGCTTCGTCAGCCTTGGCTGCCCGAAGGCCCTAGTCGATTCCGAGCGCATCCTCACCCAGCTGCGGGTGGAGGGCTATAGCATCGTGCCGTCCTACGACTCGGCCGACGTGGTGGTGGTCAATACCTGCGGCTTCATCGACTCGGCCGTGGCCGAATCGCTGGACGCGATCGGCGAGGCGATGAACGAGAACGGCAAGGTCATCGTCACCGGTTGCCTGGGAAAGAAGGGCGACATGATCCGCGAGCATTACCCGGACGTGCTGTCGGTGTCCGGTCCGCAGGACTACACCACGGTGATGGAAGCGGTGCATGCCGCATTGCCGCCCAAGCACGACCCGTTCGTGGATCTGGTGCCGGACTACGGCATCAAGCTGACCCCGCGTCACTACGCTTACCTGAAGATTTCCGAAGGCTGCAACCACCGTTGCAGCTTCTGCATCATTCCCTCGATGCGTGGCGACCTGGTATCGCGCCCGGTCGACGAGGTGCTGCGTGAGGCCGAACGCCTGGTCAAGGGCGGCGTGCGTGAGCTGTTGGTGGTGTCCCAGGACACCTCGGCGTACGGCGTGGACCGCAAGTACGCGTCGGGTACCTGGCGCGGCAAGGAATACGCCACCCGCATGAAGGCGCTGTGCGAAGGCCTGTCCGAGCTCGATGCCTGGACCCGCCTGCACTACGTCTATCCGTACCCGCACGTCGACGACGTGGTGCCGTTGATGGCAGAGGGCAAGATCCTGCCGTACCTGGACATCCCGTTCCAGCACGCCAGCCCGCGCATCCTCAAGCTGATGAAGCGTCCAGGCGCAGTCGACAAGACCCTGGAGCGCGTGCTGCGCTGGCGCGAGATCGCGCCGGACATCACCGTGCGTTCGACCTTCATTGTCGGCTTCCCGGGCGAAACCGATGCCGAGTTCGAGCAGCTGCTGGACTTCCTCGATACCGCACAGCTCGACCGCGTTGGCGCCTTCGCCTACTCGCCGGTGGAAGGTGCAACCGCCAACCAGCTGCCGGACCCGGTGCCGGAAGAAGTGAAGCAGGAGCGTCTTGCCCGTTTCATGGAAAAGCAGGCGGCCATTTCCGCCGCCAAGCTCGAAGCCAAGATCGGCAGCGTGCAGCAATGCCTGGTTGATGCCATCGAGGATGGCATCGCTGTTGCCCGCTCCAAGGCTGATGCGCCGGAAATCGATGGTCTGGTGCATATCCAGAATGCCGATGAAGCCAAGCTGCGCGTCGGCGATTTCGTCAATGTCGAGATCACCGACAGTGACGAGCACGATCTCTTCGGCGACGCGCTCATCGAAGCCAAGGCAGCATCGTTCGACATCAAGGTGCTGTGACCACAGCACCGGCTGCAAACGATGCTGCCGTGGGCCGGCGTCGTTTTGTAGCGCCATTGCGCGGGCAGGTGGATCCGCGCTGCTTTGATCATCCGCTGTTCGCGGATTTTCACGGTTTTGAAGCATTGATGCGCTCGGCCGATTGGCCGGGCATCGATGCACTCTCTGTGCAGTTGCCCGTGCAAGGCAAGCGCTTTGTCACCCAGGACGAGGCGTTGCTGGCTGACGGCCTGCACTACGAGCAACGTATTGCACAGGGCCGTATCGCCACCCGCGAGCAGAACTGGCATGACCTGTTCAACGCGATGGTGTGGGCACGTCACTTTGCTATCAAACGCGCGCTCAACGCGCAGCAGTGCCGGCATATCGCAGTGATGGGGGCAAGCCAGCGCAATCGCGCGCAGGCTGCATTGACCCAGTTCGATGAAACCGGGCTGATCGTGCGTGTGCGCGATGCGGGCGTGCTGGCGGCATGGGATTGGCATGACTGGTCAGCGCTGTTCAATCCGGATGGATGGCGCGCAGGCGATATCGCGGTCTGTGCGGTGATTGGCCATGCGCTGATGGAGCAGGCGTTGCTGCCCGAACGCCTTCTCGTCGGAAAGTGCCTGGTGGTCGTTGGCGATGACGACGTGGCCTGCGTGGCCGCAGTGGCTGCAGCCATCGAAGACGCCAGCTTGCTTGCGGACCCCGCCGAGCTGCGTCCACTGCCGCTGGCCGGCATCCCTGGTTGGCGTGCGTCCCAGGATGCGGCCTTTTACCAATTGACCGACTACTTCCGTCCGTTACGCGAAGGTCGCGCCTATCCGGTGCCGCTCAGGCTCAGCCGTAGTTGACGTCGATGATCGCGAAGCGGGTCAGGCCGCTCGGCAGCTCCACGGCGAACTCATCGTCGATGCGCTTTTTCAGCAATGCCCGCGCCAATGGCGAATCGATGCTGATCCAACCAGCCGGTGCATCGGTCTCATCGGGGCCGACGATCCGGTAGGTGACGGTCTGGCCGGAGTCGACGTTCTCCAGCTCCACCGTTGCGCCGAAGAACACGGCTTCCGGATCGCTGGGTGTGGTGTCGACCACGCGCAGGGCTTCCAGTCGCTTGCTCAGATAGCGCACGCGGCGGTCGATTTCACCCAGCTGCTTCTTGCGGTAGGTGTACTCGGCGTTCTCCGAGCGATCACCTTCGGCGGCGGCGGCCGCCAGCGCCTTGACCACTTCCGGCCGACGCTGCCGCCACAATTCATCCAGCTCGGCTTTGAGCCGGGCATGGCCCTGGGCGGTGATCAGGGCGGTGCTTTTTTCTGCAGGGGGACGCCAGCGGCTCATTGCGGTCATGCGTTGCGTGGATGCCGGCATGGTAGCTGGGCTTGCTTGCGCAAGGCCAATCCATGGCTGAAGCTCTGCGTTCTCTGACAAGGAAGTCCGGCCGATGTTGATCCTGCCGCTGCACAAACCGCTCAACCTGAGCACGCTGCCTTTGGTAACCGTGTTGCTGGTGCTGATCAATATCTACGTGTTTTTCGCCTGGCAGGCTGGTGATGAGCAGAAGGTGCAGGTGGCGCAGGACTGGTACCAGCAGTCCGGGCTGGCCGAATACGAGCTGCCCGTCTACGAGAAGCATCTGCGTATGACTGCGCAGGGCGATGTCTTGGCCGAACTGGAATCAGTTCCGGCAGGGCAGCGGGGCCGCTACGTTGGCATGGCGACCTTGAGCGATGTTGCGTTCCAGCGAGCGCTGGAGAGCGGTGGCCTGTTCGAGTCGGAAGACGAACAGGCGGCATGGGCGCCATTGCGCCGCGAGTACCAGGCGCAGCTGGACCAGGTATTCACTCTGCGACATATCCTGCGCAGTTCGGAATGGTCGCCGCGGCGATTGCTGTCAGCCGCCTTCCTGCACGGCAGCGTGATGCATCTGCTGGGCAACATGCTGTTCCTGGTGGTACTTGGCCTGTTGCTGGAAGGCGCGCTCGGGGGCTGGCGCTTTCTCGGCCTGTATCTGTTGGGAGCGATGGGTTCCAGTGTGGCCAGCGTGTTGTGGCGCTGGGGCGAAGTCGGCGGCGGGCTCGGCGCATCCGGTGCCATCGCAGCGGTGATGGGGGCGTTCTGCGTGGTCTGGGGTATGCGCCCGGTGCGCTTCTTCTATTGGTTCGGGGTGATCTTCGACTATGTGCGTGCGCCGGCGATCTGGCTGTTGCCGTTGTGGCTGGGCTGGGAGGTGTTCAACCTGCTGACCAATGATGAAGCAGGCATTGGCTTCGACGCGCATGCTGGTGGACTGATCTGCGGTGCGCTGCTGGGTGGCGTGCTGGTGCTGGGCCGGCAGACCCGCGAGGACTATATGGCGGACGACATCGAGGTGGCGGTCGACGATCAGCGTTGGGAGCAGGCCCAGTACTACATGGGTCGTCTTGAAAATGCGGCTGCCGAGCGCGTATTGAGTGCACTGGCGGTCGAACAACCACAACGGTTGGATATTGCCCTGGCGCGTTACCGGGTGGCTGCCAATGCCGGCAATAGCGCCGAGATGCGGGCGCGCGCTGCCGATGTATTGCGGCTGGATGCGGATGATGCGTCAGCCCTCGCTGCACAGCGCGGCATCGTGAAGCAGCTGCTGGCCGATGGCGGGGTTGCCGAGCTTGCGCAGCCAGCGTTCGAGCGCTGCCTCAAGGCCGGCTGGCTGCAAGAAGCCGAGGCAGTGTGGGAGCAGGCCATTCAACTGGCCGCCGAGCTGCAGGCGCAGGGTTGGTTGCGGCTGGCATTGCGGCACGGCGAGGCCCATGCGCATGCGCAGCGCCGGCGCTTGCTGGAGCTGCTGCAGCAGCGCTTCTCCACCACGCCACAAGCTGGCAAGGCCCGGTTCCTGCTGGAGAACGAATAAGCGACCTGCAGGGTTCGTTTTCCGGGCGGAACGGCGTGTGGCAGGTGTCTGCCGCTGCGAGCCCGCGCGGCGGCTCCGCCCGTAGCCCGGGTAAGCGCAGCGCACCCGGGAGGCAAGGGGGCCAGGAACATCTGGTCGGTCGCCAGCGATCCCGGCTGCGCTGTGACTATCCGGGTTACGGTCGCTGCATGAGGTGGCGCGATTACGAGGTGTTTCAGGCAGGGCTGGTCTGCAGTGCCCGCTTGGCGGCCTCGAGCTTGCGGCGTTGCTCATCGTCTTCGCAGCGTTGCAGCGCATCTTCGATCAGCTGCAGTGCTTCGGCGTCGCGGTTGTAACGTTCGCCCAGCAACAGGGCGGCCTGCAAGGCCCACTGTGGTGCATCAGGTGCGCGCGGCCATGCCTTGAACATCGCGCGCAAGGTATCCATCTGCAGTTGCAGCTGGCCGCCGAGGCGGGCACGTTCGGCCAGATGCGCTGCCTGCTGCGGCTCGGCAGGGGTAAAGTCCGGGTCGACCTCGAGCATGTCACGCAACACGTTCATCGCCTCGCGCTCCCGCTTCTCGATCAGCAGGCGGCTGATGTACTGACGGGCATGGTCGCGCAAAGCATCCGATGCGCCTTTGCGGCGAAGCAGGCGCTGGTACAGCTCGTGTACCGGCAGGCTGACTGCACGCGAGCGCACCGAGCCGCGTAGCGCATCCAGCGCGGCATCCGGCTGCCCTTCGCGGATGAAGTGTTCGGCTTCATCCAGCAGTTTCTGGTCCGGGTCATGCCGTGCAAAGGCGTCGTGCGTACCTTCCGGTTCGAAGCCCAGCGCATCGTGGTACTGGTAGACCAGATAGCCGAGCAGATGGAAGGCGCTGAACAAGCCCCAGATGCTGAAGAGGTTGAGCACCAGCTCGCCAACGACGGGCGGCATGAAGGTGTGCAGCCATTGGCCAGCGGTCAATGCGCTGGCCTGGATGACGAACAGCAGCAGGAAGGCGGCCAGGTAGGGCCAGCCGATGCGGAAGGCGATGGTGATCGAAGTGACTGGATTGGCAGCGTGGCGCAGGCTGCCATCCATCGCCAGCGAGATCACGCAGCCGGGTTGCAGCAGGACGACCGCGCCGAGTGTCAGCAGACCGATCACGGGGCCGGTGAAGATCGTCACCGTCACCACGAAGATACCCATCAATATCATCAACCCCAATAGCCGGATGACGGTGCCATCGCTGCTGTTGAGGGTGTTTTCCGGCGAGGCCATGCGTCCGTTTGCGGTTTCGCGCAGGATCTCGAAGGCGTAGCGGTAGATCGCCACCCAGGTGACGATGCCAAGCAACCAGCCAATGGCTGGCAGCCAGGTCAGCAAGGTGCATAGGGTGAGTGCGATCAGCGAATACAGTGCCGGACCACGCACAGGATAGAGCGTGATCGCAGGCAGTCGTTGCCAGAACGGTTGTAGGCGCTGCACATTCGCGCCGCGCTTGCGGTCTTCCATGACATTCCCCCGTGAGTCAGGGGCTGATTGTGGCTGCTGCGACAGCGGGCCGGCAATGGGCCGGCCCGGTTGGGACACTCAGCGCTTGCCGCCGAAGATGCTGCCCAGGATGCCGCGTACGATCTGGTTGCCCAGCTTGGTGCCGACGGTGCGGGTGGTCTGCTTGGCCATGGTTTCGATCATGCCTTGGCGGCGCTTGGTGCCGAAGATGGCGTCCTTGATGCTCTGGCCGAAGCCGCCTTCCTGTTCTTCATCCTGCTGGCGGGTGCGTGCGGCGGGGGCCTGTGCCTGTGTGGTCGCTTTCTCCGCGCGCT
Organism: Stenotrophomonas sp. STEN029; assembly: GCF_056760015.1. Taxonomy (NCBI): domain Bacteria; kingdom Pseudomonadati; phylum Pseudomonadota; class Gammaproteobacteria; order Lysobacterales; family Lysobacteraceae; genus Stenotrophomonas; species Stenotrophomonas sp. STEN029. The sequence continues at coordinate 20,997 of NZ_JBRREC010000072.1, forward strand.
GTGCCAGCAGCTCCGCTGCGGATTCGCGATTGACGGCAGTGTCGTAGCGGGTGCCGACCGGGCTGCCTGCGCGTACCTGGCTGCGTTCGGCGTCGGTGATCGAGCCCATCCGGCAGCGCGGCGGTGCGATCAGGGTCTTCTGCACCGGCGAGGGAATGCCCTTGTCCTGCAGCGTGGACACCAGTGCTTCGCCGGTGCCCAGTTGCGACAAGGTGGCGACCACGTCGAGCTTGGGGTTCTGCACGAAGGTCTCGGCCGCGGTCTTGACTGCCTTCTGGTCACGCGGGGTGAAGGCGCGCAGTGCGTGCTGTACGCGGTTGCCTAGTTGGCCAAGGATGTTGCCGGGCACGTCATCCGGGAACTGCGAGCAGAAATACACGCCCACGCCCTTGGAGCGGATCAGGCGTACCACCTGCTCGATACGCTGCACCAATGCCGGTGGCGCATCGTCGAACAACAGGTGGGCTTCGTCGAAGATGAAGACCAGCTTGGGTTTCTCCAGGTCGCCCACTTCCGGCAGCTGCTCGAACAGCTCGGACAGCAGCCACAACAGGAAGGTGGAATACAGGCGCGGCTTGAGGATCAGCTGCGCGGCGGCAAGGATGCCGACCACGCCACGGCCGTCATGGCTGACCCGCATGATGTCGGCCAGCTCCAGTGCCGGCTCGCCGAAGAAGGCTTCGCCGCCGTCCTGCGACAGGCGCAGCAGCGAGCGCTGGATGGCCGCCACCGACTGCGCGCTGACCAGCCCATATTCGGTGGAGATGTCCTTGCGCTCCTCGGCCACCAGGCCGAGCAGGGCGCGCAGGTCATCCAGGTCCAGCAACAGCAGGCCACGGTCGTCGGCCAGCTTGAAGACGATGTCGAGCACCCCGGACTGGGTGTCGTTGAGTTCGAGGATGCGGGCCAGCAGGGTGGGGCCCATTTCGCTGACGGTGGTGCGCACCGGATGGCCGAGCTTGCCGTACAGGTCCCAGAACACCACCGGGCTGGCAGCCGGGGCGAAGCCGTCGACGCCAATCTCGGCGGCGCGTTGGGCCAGCTTCTCGCTGCCTTCGCCGGCAACTGCAAGGCCGGCCACGTCGCCCTTCACGTCGGCCATGAACACCGGCACGCCCAGCCGCGAGAAACCCTCGGCCAGCGTCATCAAGGTCACTGTCTTGCCGGTACCGGTGGCGCCGGCCACCAGGCCGTGACGGTTGCCGAAGCGCGGGAGCAGGGTGACGGCGATGTCGTCGGTGACGCCTTTGCCGAGCAGGATCGGGTCCATGGAGGCACTCATTGATGAATGAAGGAAGGATTCTAACGGCCGACTGTATCGCGGCGGTGGCAATGTTGCCCCCGGGTCTGTCCGCCAGCTACCCTGCCTCACCTTTGTCATGCAGTGCTGCTGATGCCCGTATCCCTGTTTTCTGCTCGTGCCTGGTCGATGTTGGTTGCGACTTCGCTGTTGACCGTGGTTCCGGCCGCCCAGGCGATCTCCGCCCGTGACAAGGTCAAGGTTGATGCCATCGAGGCGCGGATGACGGCGGCCGAGAAGCGCTACAGCGATGCCTTGGTGCTGGTTGCCAATGCCGACCCCAAGGGCACGGCCGAGGGCGACGCCGCGCTGGAAGACATGGAAGACGTGATCAGCGCCTGCATCGCACAGAAGGGCTGCCAGGTCAGCAATCTGCTGGCGACCTACAAGCGCCTGCTCAAGCAGCGGACCGATGCCAACGGCGAGGCGCAGGACGAGGACGGTGGCCCATTGGAGGCCGATCCGGACCACATCGCGCCGCTGGTGGCCGATGTGCCCGAAGCCGCCCGTGCAGCTGCATTGCTCAATGACCACCGGCACGCCTTCGACGACATGGTCGAGTACAACCCGGCGATCCAGGCCGGCATCCGCCGCTGGCTCACCGATATGCGTCCCTCGCTGCTGACCAGCTACGAGAACTACATGAACCTGCGCGGGATCATGTGGCCCGAATGGGAGAAGGACGGCCTGCCCGAAGCGCTGCTGTTCGGCATCATGGCCAAGGAATCCAATGGCCGTGTGCATGCGTCCTCGCGTGTGGGTGCGGCGGGGCTGATGCAGTTCATGCCGGCCACCGGCCGCCGTTTCGGGCTGGGCCCGGATGGCACCGGCTTCGATACCCGCTTTGACCCGCGCAGCGCTGCCAGTGCCAGCGCCGATTACATGAATGAGCGCATGCGTGGGCTCAACAAGAACATCGAGTACGCGCTGGCTGCCTACAACGGTGGCGAAGGCCGTGCCGCGCGCATCTACCGCGAAACCGGTGGGCAGAGCTTCTGGACCGATACCTCGTACAACCAGTTCCCGGGCGAGACCAAGGACTACGTGCCGATGGTGATCGCCGCAGCGTGGATCTTCCTGCACCCGCAGCAGTACGGCGTCGAGTTTCCCAAGCTCAACGCACAGCCGGCGACGCTGCGCCTGGCCAAGTCGACCACGATCTACGAGCTGACCATCTGCCTGGGCAGTACCGGTACCCGCGACGGTTACATGCGTGCGCTGCGCAACCTCAACCCGCGTTACGAGGCCGATGGTTGGATTCCGGGCGGCACCACCATCAATGTCACCACCCGCATTGCTGGCTTGTACAACCGCTACTGCGTCAGCGGCCCGCGCGCCGACCTGGCCCGTGCGCTGATCACGGCCGATCTGAATGCGGCGATCAAGCGGCCATCGGCGGCGACGGTTACCGGTAGCGTCGCGGTAGGCGATGTTCAGGCGATGCAGGCAGCGCAGGCCGCCGCACCTGTTGTCGCACCGCCACCGCGTCCGGCAGCACCGGCACGACGGGCAGCGCGCAGCTACAAGGTTGTCCGCGGTGACACGCTGGGCGCCATCGCCAACCGCTTCCAATGCGAAGTGCCGGCATTGGCGCGCGCCAACGGCCTGCGCGCACCGGCTTACGCGCTCAAGCCCGGGCAAAGCCTGAAGCTGGAAGGCTGCGGTCGTTGAAACAGAAAGGGCGCCGGAAGGCGCCCTTCTTGTTTGGTTTTGTAGGAGCGGCGTAAGCCGCGAAGCTGGGATGATTTCAGCGATCAGAGCTTCTGCAATATGAGGGTCTATCTGCTGCGCGGCTCACGCCGCTCCCACAATCGGATGCGCCGCTGTCAGCGCAGCTTCGCCAGCGCCTGGCCCAGCTGCACCGGGCTCTCGGCCGTCAGCGAGGGATCAAAATCGGCAACGCCGGGCGGCAGCAGCACGATCACCGTCGAGCCGTAATTGAAACGTGCCATCTCGGCGAAGCGTTCCAGGGTGATGCCCTTGCCGCGCCAGTCCTTGCGGGTGATGCGGTCGCCGTAGGCGGGGATTTCCTCGCCGCTCCATACCGTCTCCACGCCGCTGACCAGCAGCGCGCCAACCATCACCTGCACCATCGGCCCGAAATCGGTGTCGAAGTGGCAGACCAGTCGCTCGTTGCGGGCAAACAGGCGCGGCACATTGGCCACCGCATCGGTGCCCACGCTGAACAGCCGGCCGGGCACGTGCACGGTCTCGCGCAGGGTGCCGGTCCACGGCATGTGCACGCGGTGGTAGTCGCGCGGTGACAGGTACACGGTGGCATACAGGCCGTTGTTGAACGGGACCGCGTCGGCGGCGTCGCCCAGCAGCTCGGCGGCGGTGAACGACTGGCCCTTGGCCTGGAAGATGCGGCCACCCTCGATCGGGCCCAGCTGGCTGATACGGCCATCGGCCGGCATGGTCAGGGTGCGTGGGTCGGCCGCGGCCACGCGTGCGCCGGGCTTCAGCGCACGGGTGAAGAAGGCGTTGAAGCTGGGGTAGCTGCGCGGGTCCGGATTGGCGGCTTCGGCCAGATTGACGTTGAACTTGCTCGATACCGTGTCGATCAGCCAGCGCGAGATGCGCGGGTTCTGCGAATAGGCCAGCGAGCGGGCCATCGACGACAACAGGCGGTGCGGCAATACATAGGTGAGGCTTGTAACCAGACTCATGGTGCGGTTTTCTCGGTGAGCTTCTTCAGGTCGCTGGCAATCGCCTGCGGGTTGAACGGGGGGCGCATCAGGCCGGCCAGCCGACCCTGCGGGTCGAGCACGGCGATGCTGGCGGAGTGGTCCATGCTGTAGTCGTCCGGGTTCTGCTCGAAGTGCTTGCCCGGCGCCTTCTGGAACACCATGCCCAGCGAGGTGGCAAAACGCTCCAGCGACGGCACGTCGGCGGTGGCGGCAATGGTGTCCTTGTGGAAGGCATGGGCGTACTCGCCCAGGCGGTTCGGGGTGTCGCGCTCGGGGTCCACCGAGACCAGCACCACGCGCGGGCGCAGGCTGTCGGGGATGGTTTCCCATTGTTTCTGGGCCTGGGCGAGCTCGGTCAGGGTGGTTGGGCAGACGTCCGGGCAGGAGGTGAAGCCCAGGAACACCAGGGTCCAATGGCCGCGCAGCTCACCGGAGATCAGGCGGGTGCCGTCGGACTGGGCCAGGTCGAAGTCCGGCAGGGTGCGCGGGGTGCCATAGAAAATGATGCTGCTGGTGCCGTCCGTGCCCTTGCTGGAGGGGCCGAAGACCTTCTGTGCCAGCAGCAGGCCGAGGCCGGCGGCCAGGGCGATGGCCAGGATGATGCCGGTATTTCGATTGAACATGCGCGCGGGCTTCCGTTCGGATACGGCGGCGGGACGGGAGGTCCGCCGCGGGCGGGATACGGGAGTGTAGGGGATTGCAGGCGTACACCCCGGCCGTTTGGCGGGCGTTTGCACCCCTTTGGAGGGCCATTGCCGAAGTTTCGGCTGCAACTTGGCAATCAATATACCGGCCAGGTGCCTATAATCGCAGACCTTTCAAGTATTTCCGTATTGCCATGACTGCCGAAGCGGCCGCTGAACTCCAAACGATCGTCGATCTGATCCGCTACGGCGCAAGCCGTTTCAATGCTGCTGGCCTGACCTTCGGTCACAGCTATGACAACGCCCTGGACGAGGCGACCCAGCTGACCCTGCACAGCCTGCACCTGCCGCCGGACCTCGGCCCGGCCTACGGTACGGCGCGGGTGCTGCTGGAAGAGCGGAAGCAGGTGCTGGCGCTGTTCCAGCGTCGCATCGACGAGCGCCAGCCGGCAGCCTACCTGACCGGTGAGGCCTGGTTTGCGGGTTTGAGCTTCAAGAGCGATTCGCGCGCACTGGTGCCGCGCTCGCCGATCGCCGAGCTGATCCTCAGTGGCTTCGAGCCGTGGTTGGCCGGTCGCGACGTCAACCGCGCGCTGGACCTGTGCACCGGCTCGGGCTGCATCGCCATCGCGATGGGCCACTACTACCCGAACTGGCAGGTGGACGGCAGCGACGTCAACGACGCCGCGCTGTCGCTGGCGGTGGAGAACAAGGAACGCCTGCTCGCCCACAACGTGGAGCTGGTCAAGAGCGACCTGTTCGCCGGCCTGCAGGGCCGCGTCTACGACCTGATCGTCACCAATCCGCCCTACGTCACCAATGACGAGACCGACGCGCTGCCGAAGGAATACAAGCACGAGCCGGACCTGGCCCTGCGCGCCGGCGACGACGGCCTGGACCTGGTGCTGAAGATCCTGCGTGATGCGCCGGACCACCTGACCGAAGACGGCCTGCTGATCTGCGAAGTAGGCGATTCCGAGCAGCACCTGATCAAGCTGCTGCCGGAGGTCTACATGTCCTGGATCGAGTTCAAGGTCGGGCAGATGGGCATCTTCGCTGTCGAAGCGGCTGAGCTGCGTGCACACCATGCGCGCATCGCCGAGTTGGTAGCTGCTCGGGCGTGATGCGCTCTGCTCTTGTTTTGGCGCGTTATCCCCGCGAAGGCGGGGATCGCTCTGGCTCTTGAGCGAGAGTGAATGAAACAACCTGCCGTCTATCTTCTGGCATCGAAGAAACACGGCACGCTCTACATCGGCGTTACCAGCAATCTGGTGGCGCGGACCTGGCAACACCGGCAGCATGTGGTGGATGGTTTTACCAAGCGTTACAGCGTGGACAAGCTGGTCTGGTACGAGCTTCACGGGTGCATGGAAGCGGCGATTCTTCGCGAGAAGCAGCTGAAGAAGTGGAACCGGGAGTGGAAGTTGCGGTTGGTGGAAGAGGTGAATCCCGAGTGGCGGGATTTGTGGGAAGAGATAATTGGGTAGGGTTTTGGTTTGGCTTTGGCTTTGGCTTTGGTTTTGGCTTCGGGCCCTTAGCTTTTGAAGCCGTCATTCCCGCGAAGGCGGGAATCGCTCTGGCCCTGGCTCCGGCCTTTGCTTGGCTGGCGTGAGGCAAGAGCACAATCAAGAGCAAGAGCAAGAGCGATTCCCGCC
>NZ_JBRREC010000073.1:0-27140 GCF_056760015.1 Stenotrophomonas sp. STEN029
AGCCCCTTGCCGAGCATGGCTCGGCACTACAGGTTTAGCGCACGCCGGTTTCGTTGCGGGCGATGACCAGACGCTGGATCTCAGAGGTGCCTTCGTAGATCTCGGTGATCTTGGCATCACGGAAATAACGTTCCAGCGGCATTTCCTTGGAATAACCCATGCCGCCATGGATCTGCACGGCCTGGTGGGCGATCCACATCGCCGCTTCCGACGCGGTCAGCTTGGCCACGGCCGCCTCGGTCGAGAAACGCTTGCCTTGCGACTTGGTCCAGGCTGCGCGCAAGGTCAGCAGCATGGCTGCGTCGAGCTTGCACTTCATGTCGGCAATCTTGGCCTGGATCATCTGGAAGCTACCGATCGGTGCGCCGAACGACTTGCGCTCCTTCACATAGGCAAGCGAGGCTTCATAGGCCGCGCGGGCGATACCCACCGCCTGCGAAGCGATGCCGATGCGGCCCGAATCCAGCAGGCTCATCGCGATCTTGAAGCCCTCGCCCTCCTTGCCGATCACATCTTCCGCTGCAGCGACGTAGTCCTGGAACTCGATCTCACAGGTCGCCGATGCACGCACGCCGAGCTTGGGCTCGGTCTTGCCGCGACCGAAGCCCGGCTTGCTGGTGTCGATCATGAAAGCGGTGATGCCGCGTGAGCGCTGTTCCGGGTCGGTCATCGCAAACAACACGATGTAACGCGCGACCGGGCCGGAGGTGATCCAGCTCTTCTGCCCGTTGATCACGAACGAGCCGTCCGCCTGCTTGACCGCACGGCAGCGCATTGCGGTCGCATCGGAGCCGGACTGCGATTCGGTCAGCGCGAACGCGCCGATCTCGCGGCCTTCGGCAATCGCCCGCACATAGGTCTGCTTCTGCGCTTCGGTGCCATAACCCAGCAGCGCGTTGCAGAACAGCGAGTTGTTGACCGACATGATGGTCGCATGGGCAGCGTCGGCTGCCGACACCTCGACGATGGCCAGCACGCTGGAAACCGGGTCCATGCCCGAGCCGCCGTATTCGACCGGCACCTCGATGCCCATCAAGCCGTTCTCACCCAGCAGGCGGATGTTTTCCAGCGGGTACTCGCCGGTGGCGTCGAAGTGTTCGGCGCTGGGGGCGATCTTTTCTTTGGCGATACGACGCGCGACGTCCTGCAGCATCAGCTGCTCGTCGGAATAACTGAAATCCACAACACCCCTCCCAGGGCCTGATCAAGTTGCGATTGTAACCATCGCCACCGCATTCAGCCTATGCATCGCCTTGACCGAAACTGGCAACACGGCCAAAATATCTCTATATCGCGATAGGTAGATATTTATGGATCTGGAAGACTGGTCAACCCGTCTGAAAGTGTTCGCCGATGCGACGCGCGTGCGTCTGCTGACGTTGCTGGAACAGGAAGAATTGACGGTGGCCGAGCTGTCGGCCATCACCACGCTGGCGCAGCCACGCGTCTCCACCCATCTGGCCCGGCTCAAGGAAGCCGGCCTGGTGCGTGACCGTCGTGCAGGCGTCTCGGCGTACTACCGCTTTGACGAGGCCGCACTGGACCCGGCACAGCGCGCATTGTGGCATGCACTGAGCACCGGCAGCGACGACCCCTTGCTGCGCCAGGATGCCGAACGCGTACCGGCCGTACTGGCCATGCGCGCCGCCGACCAGAACTGGGCCGACAGCGTCGCTGGCGACATGGAACGCCACTACTCACCGGGCCGCACCTGGGAAGCGATGGCGCGCAGCGCCCTGCCCTTGCTGGAAACCGGCGACGTGCTCGACATCGCCTCCGGCGACGGCGTACTGGCCGAGCTGTTGGCCCCGCACGCACAGCGCTATGTCTGCATTGATACCAGTGCACGCGTGGTTGCCGCCGCCAGCGAACGCCTGCGCAAGCTGCCGAATGTGGAAGTGCTGGAAGGTGACATGCACAAGCTGCCATTCGCCGATGGCAGCTTCGATCTGGTCGTATTGATGCATGCCCTCACCTACTCCAGCCACCCGGCCAAGGCCGTGGCCGAATGCGCCCGCGTGCTGCGCCCGCAAGGCCGGCTGATGCTGTGCAGCCTGGCACGCCATGAGCACAAGGTTGCGGTCGAAGCCTATGGCCACGTCAACCTTGGCTTCACCGGCAAGGAACTGCGCAAGTTCGTCGAGAAGGCCGGGCTGGAAGTCTCCAGCCTGGAGACCGTCACCCGCGAGAAGCGTCCCCCGCATTTCGAAGTGATTTCCCTGATCGCGCACCAACCCTGACCCCACAACCCGGCCCGCCCTATGCAAGCCCTCCCCTGGCTCCACCCCGATCGCGTCGACAAGCTGCTCGGCGCCTTGGCCAAGCGCATCCTGATCATCGATGGTGCGATGGGCACGATGATCCAGCGCCATCGTCTTGAAGAAGACGACTACCGGGGAGCACGCTTCAGCGGCGGCTTTGACAGCCAGCACGCACATGGTGCCGGCTGCGGGCATGACCTCAAGGGCAACAACGACCTGCTCCTGCTGACCAGACCGGACGTGATCGCCGGCATCCACAGCGCCTATCTGGATGCCGGCGCGGACCTGCTGGAAACCAACACCTTCAACGCAACCTCGGTCAGCCAGGCCGACTACCACCTTGAACATCTGGTCTACGAGTTGAACAAGTCAGGCGCCCAGATCGCCCGCCAGTGCTGCGACGCGGTCGAAGCCACAAACCCGGACAAGCCACGCTTCGTGATCGGCGTGCTTGGCCCGACCAGCCGCACCGCGTCGATCAGCCCGGACGTGAATGATCCTGGCTTCCGCAACACCAGCTTCGATGAGCTGCGCGCGACTTACCGCGAGGCCATCGATGGCCTGATCGATGGTGGCGCCGACACGCTGATGGTGGAAACCATCTTCGACACGCTCAACGCCAAAGCCGCCTTGTTCGCCATCGAGGAAGTATTCGATGCGCGCGGTGGACGCCTGCCGGTCATGATCTCCGGCACCATCACCGATGCCTCCGGCCGCACCTTGTCCGGGCAGACCGCCGAGGCCTTCTACGCTTCGGTCTCGCACAGCCAGCCGCTCTCGATCGGCTTCAACTGCGCCTTGGGTGCCACCGACATGCGCCCGCACGTGGAAACGCTGTCGCAGGTATCCAGCGGTTACGTCAGCGCGCATCCGAATGCCGGCCTGCCCAACGCCTTTGGCGAGTACGACGAAACGCCCGAGGAAATGGCGACCACGCTGAAGGAGTTCGCCCAGTCCGGCCTGCTCAATCTGGTCGGCGGCTGTTGCGGTACGTCGCCCGATCACATCCGTGCCATTGCCGAAGCCGTTGCGGGGCTGCCGCCACGTGTGCTGCCGGTGGCGGCGGACAAGGCCGCCTGAGGAACTCACGATGAAGAAGATCCTGCTGGTTGGTGCCACTGGCACCCTGGGTTCGGCGGTTGCGCAGCATCTGCGGCAACGGCATCAGGTCATCACTGCTTCGCGCTCGGATCCGCTGCACCGCGTTGATCTGGCTAGCGATGACAGCGTGACCGCGCTGCTGCAGGCGGTTGGTCCACTCGACGCGATAGTCGCCACCACCGGTAGCGTCCACTTCGGGCCGGTGACGGAGATGAGTCCGGCGCAGTTCACGCAGGGGTTGCACGACAAGCTGCTTGGGCAGGTGCGGCTGGCCTTGCTTGGCCAACACCATCTGCGCGATGGCGGCAGCATCACCTTGACCACCGGCATCCTCACCGAACAGCCGATCGCGCAGGGCGCCAGCGCCACCAGCGTCAATGCTGCCATCGAAGGTTTCGTGCGCGCTGCCGCCCTCGAACTGCCACGCAGCCTGCGCATCAACGCGGTGAGTCCCAGCGTGCTGAGCGAGGCGCTGGATGCATATGGTGACTTCTTCCCCGGCTTTGAACCGATCTCCGCCGCCCGCGCCGCGCTGGCCTACCAGCGCAGCATCGACGGCATCGCCAATGGACAGGTTTTCAAGGTCTGGTAATGAGCAACGACACAGCACCCCGCTACACCCGGCTATCCGGTCTTGAGCCGCTGGTCATCACCCCTGACCTGCTGTTCATCAACGTCGGCGAGCGCACCAACGTCACCGGCAGCGCGCAGTTCCGCAAACTGATCAAGGAAGAGCGCTACGAGGAAGCCGTCGACGTTGCCCGCCAGCAGGTGGCCAGCGGCGCGCAGATCCTCGACGTCAACATGGACGAAGGCCTGATCGACTCGGAGAAAGCGATGGCGCGCTTCCTCAACCTGATCATGTCCGAGCCGGATATCGCCCGTATCCCGGTGATGGTCGATTCCTCCAAATGGAGCGTGATCGAGGCCGGCCTCAAGTGCCTGCAGGGCAAGAGCGTGGTCAACTCGATCTCCCTGAAGGAAGGCGAGGAACTGTTCATCGAGCATGCGCAGCTGGTGCGCCGCTACGGTGCTGCCGCGGTGGTGATGGCCTTCGATGAAGTGGGCCAGGCTGACACCTGCGAGCGCAAGGTGGAGATCTGCACCCGCGCCTATCGCATCCTGACCGAGCAGGTCGGCTTCCCGCCGGAAGACATCATCTTCGACCCGAACATCTTTGCCGTGGCCACCGGCATCGAGGAACACGACAACTACGCGGTGGACTTCATCGAAGCCACCCGCATCATCAAGCGCACGCTGCCGCATTGCCATGTGTCCGGCGGCGTCTCGAACGTCTCGTTCTCGTTCCGTGGCAATGAAACGGTGCGGCAAGCGATCCACTCGGTGTTCCTGTACCACGCCATCAAGGCCGGCATGGACATGGGTATCGTCAACGCCGGCGCGATGCCGATCTACGACCAGCTCGACCCGGAACTGCGCGAGCGCGTGGAGGACGTGATCCTCAACCGTCGCCGCGACGGCACCGAGCGCCTGCTTGAGATCGCCGAGCGCTACAAGGGCAAGAAAGGCGAGAAGAAGGTCGAGGACCTGGCCTGGCGCGAACGGCCGGTGCGCGACCGCCTGGCCCACGCGCTGGTGCAAGGCCTGGATGCCTGGGTCGAGGAAGATACCGAGGAAGCACGCCAGCAGGCGGCGCGCCCACTGGACGTGATCGAAGGTGCCTTGATGGATGGCATGAACGTGGTCGGCGACCTGTTCGGCGCCGGCAAGATGTTCCTGCCGCAGGTGGTGAAGTCGGCGCGCGTGATGAAGAAGGCCGTGGCCTACCTGCTGCCCTTCATCGAAGAAGAGAAGGCGCGTACCGGCGACGTCGGCAAGTCCAACGGCAAGATCATCATGGCCACGGTCAAGGGCGACGTGCATGACATCGGCAAGAACATCGTCGGCGTGGTGCTTGCCTGCAACAACTTCGAGGTGGTCGACCTTGGCGTGATGGTGCCGGCGCAGAAGATCCTGGATGCCGCCCGCGCGGAGAATGCCGACATCATCGGCCTGTCCGGGCTGATCACGCCCTCGCTGGAGGAAATGAGCCATGTCGCCAAGGAAATGCAGCGCCAGGGCTTCGAGATGCCGCTGATGATTGGCGGCGCAACCACTTCACGCGCGCACACTGCGTTGAAGATCGACCCGTTCTACAGTGCGCCGACGGTGTGGGTGAAAGATGCCTCGCGCGCCGTCGGCGTGGCCCAGTCGCTGATCTCGCGCGAGCTGCGTGCCAGCTTCGTCGCCGCCAACGATGCCGACTACGCCGACATCCGCCAGCGCCATCGCAACCGCGGTGATGCCAAGCGCCTGGTCTCGCTGGAGCATGCACGCGGACAGCGTTTTACCTGCGACTGGAACCAGTACACCCCACCGACGCCGAACCAGCCGGGCGTGCATGTATTCGACAACTATCCGCTGGAAGACCTGCTGCCGGTGATCGACTGGACGCCGTTCTTCCAGGCCTGGGAATTGGCCGGCAAGTATCCAGCAATCCTGACTGACGAGATTGTTGGTCCGCAGGCCAGTGATCTGTTCGCCGATGCGCAGGCGATGCTGAAGCGGATCGTGGATGAGAAGTGGCTGACAGCACGGGCTGTGTTTGGTATCTGGCCGGCGAACAGCAGTGGAGATGATGTCGTGCTGTCCCTTCTCCCGCATGCGGGAGAACAAAGGGCCTGCCCCCGCAAAGGCGGGGGTGCCCGAAGGGCGGATGAGGGCAAGCTTCTCGCTCCATCGCTTGTACCGTCTACCCTCACCCCAACCCCTCTCCCGGAGGGAGAGGGGCTTGAGCAACTCACCCTGCACTTCCTCCGCCAGCAGGTCGACAAGCCTGCCGAGCGGCCCGACTTCTGCCTGGCCGACTTCATCGCACCAGCAGACAGCGGCAAGCAGGACTGGATTGGCGCGTTCGCGGTTACCGCCGGCATCGGCATCGAGGAACACGTTGCCCGCTTCGAGGCCGACCACGACGACTACAACGCCATCCTGCTCAAGGCCCTTGCCGACCGCCTGGCCGAGGCCATGGCCGAGCGCCTGCACCAGCGCGTGCGCACCGAATTCTGGGGCTACGCCGAGGATGAGCAGCTCGACAACGAGGCGCTGATCGCCGAAAAGTACAGCGGCATCCGCCCAGCGCCCGGTTATCCGGCCTGCCCCGAACACAGTGAAAAGCAGACCATCTTCCAGCTGCTGGACGCGCAAAGCATCGGCATGTCGCTGACCGAAAGCTTCGCCATGCTGCCTACCGCGGCGGTGTCCGGTTACTACTTCAGCCACCCGCAAAGCCAGTACTTCGTGGTTGGCCGGGTGTCGCGCGAACAGGTCACCGACTACGCCAAGCGCAAGGGCGTGGATCGGGCGCAGGTGGAACGCTGGTTGGCCTCCAACCTCGATTACGATCCGGAGTAACCAGCAACTGCTGGCGGCGACAACCGCGCCGCCAGCGCCTATCCTGCCAGCTGCCCTCCAAGCCAAGACCCCATGCAAAGCCGCAATGCAGAGCTGATCCGCAAGCACGCCGCGCCCGGCCGCATCGGCCTGTGCGGCACGGATGACTGGGTCGGCAAGGCGATCCGCAAAGCGCAGGCGCCGCTGACCCAGGACGGTCACCGCAGCCTGTGGTCGCACGCATTCCTGTTCAGTGAGCAGCGGCTGGATGGACACTGGTGGGTGTTGGAATCGGACCTGGACCTGCGCAATCGCCAGCTGCGGCTGGGCGCGCAGGAAAACCGCGCCGATCGTTACTTCGACGACGAAGCCTTCCCGAACCTGGCCATCCTCGACTTCGGCCTGGATGCCGCCCAGACCCACAAGGTACAGATTGCCGCATTGGACCTGCTGTCAGGGCTGTCCAGCTATTCGCTGAGCGAACTGGTCGGCACCTTGTTTGCGATGCACAGCACCCGCCTGCGTCGGCGCAGCAACCTGCTGTCCAAGGAAGGCGCCCTCTACTGCTCAGCGATGGTGCAGCACTGCTATGCCGCGGCCGGCATCGATCTGCTGCCAGGCGTTCACGGCAAGAACGTCGCACCGCAGGACATCTACGACGCCGCCCTGCCCCACACCACCCACTCGTTGATCCGCGACCTGGGCATTTCCAGCCTGCGCCGCTTCACCCATGGCGCCAAAGAGCTACTGGATACGCCGGTCGAAGACCTGTTCTGACGTAGTTGGTGGTTGGCAGTCGCCAGCTATCTGGCTGCCACAGACCTCAGCCCATTTCCTGCTCAAGCATCTGGATCAGCAACGCGGCCAAGGCCTTGGCTTCCGGGTCCGCGGACGGGCGGTGCAGGACCGTCAGCTCGACGCTGTCGATACGCGGCAAGCCGGACTCCACCCCCAACACCACGTGCCCGGCCGTCATCGCCCGCGCCGGCAACAGGCTGATGCCCAAACCATCGGCAACCGCTGACTGGATGCCACCAAGGCTGGAGCTGGTGAAGCTGATGCGCCACCGCCGGCCCAGGCGTTCAATCGCGTCGATCATGTCTTCGCGGTACATGCCACGCGGCGGGAATGCCACCAGCTGCACCGGCTCCGTCCCGAACGAGGGACTGCTGGCACTGTCCACCCAGCACATCGGTTCCGGCCAGCACGCCACGCCCTCACGGCTCCCGCGACGTTGCTTGACCAGGATCAGGTCGAGCTCGCCGCGGTCGTAGCCCTCCGCCAAGGCACGGCTCAAGCCGCTGCTGACCTCCAGCTTCACCCGCGGATAGGCCCTGGTGAACTCAGCCAACACCGGCGTGGTACGCCCTGCAGCGAAATCTTCCGGCACCCCCAGCCTGATCACCACCGCCGCACCATCGCCCGACAAGGCTTCCGCCAACTGCTCGTTGAGCGACAACATGCGCCGGGCGTAACCCAGCACGGTCTCACCGATGTCTGTCGGCCGCACATCGCGCACCCCTCGATCCAGCAGGCGGTGCCCGGCAAGGTCCTCCAACCGCCGCACTTTCTGGCTGATGGTGGACTGGGTGGAATGCAGGCGCGCCGCGGCGGCAGTGAAACTGCCGCAATCGGCCACCATCACCAACGCCCGCAGCAGATCCAGGTCGAAATAGGCCCTATTTGTTTTTGAACTGGACTCGACCACGACATTTAATTTCACGATAGCTCGCCGCACTTGTAGCATCGCCTGCAGATTTGGGCAAACGCCCTCCCCTCGCTGCAGGCACACAGCAACCCGGACAGAGGCAGGCAATGAGCATGGAGAACTGGATCGCCGCCCCGGCATTGGCTGCCGCGCTGCTCACCTCCAGCGGCGTCGGCACCAGCACGGCCATCGCGGAGCAGTTGCAACGCGCTGCTGAAGCCGGCGACAGCCAGCGCATCACGCTACTGCTCAGCCAGGGCACCGGCATCGACAGCCGCGATGCCGACGGACGCACGCCCCTGCTGACCGCCATCCGTGCGCGGCAGGTCGAAGCGGCACGCGTCCTGATCGCTGCAGGGGCCGATGTCAACGCGAAAGACCAGCTCCAGGACAGCCCCTATCTGTACGCCGGTGCCAGCGGGCAAACCGAAATCCTGCAGATGACCCTCGCGCACGGCGCCGACCTGCGCAGCACCAACCGTTATGGCGGCACCGCCTTGATACCGGCGGCCGAGCGCGGCCATGTCAGCACGGTACAGCTGCTGATCACAGCCGGTGTCGACGTCGACCATGTCAACAACCTGGGTTGGACCGCGCTGCTGGAGACCGTCATCCTGGGTGACGGCAGCCAACGCTACGCGCAGATCACCCAGTTGCTCATTGCCGCCGATGCCGACGTCAACCTTGCCGATGAGCACGGCGTCACGCCCCTGGCGCATGCACGCCAACGTCGGCAAACCGTTATCGAGCAGCTGCTGCGTGCAGCAGGCGCTCGTTGAAGCACTCCACGCATCCGCATTGCCCGGCAATCGCCTACCACTGGAACCACCGATGAAGACCACCCTCGGCCTGCTGCTGACCACACTCGCAGCAACCATCTCGCCCGCAATCGCCGCCCAATCCCAGGCCGACGTAGTGATACGCCATGCAACCGTGATCGATGTCGAACACGGTCGCGCGATACCCGACCAGACTGTCGCCATCCGTGAGGGCAGCATTGTCGCCGTCGGCAATGATGCACAGCTGGGCACCCAATGGCGCGCGACCACCGCCGTCGATGGCCGCGGCCGCTATCTGATTCCCGGGCTGTGGGACATGCACGTCCACTTTGGCGGCGGCCCGGCGCTGATCGAAGAGAACAAGGCCCTGCTGCCGCTGTACGTCGCCCATGGCATCACCACCGTGCGTGATGCATCAGGCGACCTGGCCGAGCAGGTGTTGTCATGGCGCGGGCAGATCGCCAGCGGCCAGTTGTTCGGACCGCAGCTGTTCACCTCCGGTGCCAAGATCGAAGGTCTGGCGCCGGTGTGGAAAGGCACGATCGAGGCCGGTGACAAGGCCGGTGTGAATGCGGCACTGGACCGCGAGCAGCGCGACCAGGTCGACTTCGTCAAGATCACCGACAGTACGCTGAAGCCGGAGCTGTTCCTGTACGCCGTCAGCCAGGCCAAGGCGCGCGGCATGCGCAGTTCCGGTCATGTACCGATGGCCTTGACCGTGGGCCAGGCCATCGAGGCCGGCATGAGTTCGATCGAGCACTTGGACTACGCCTTCAAGGCCGGGGTCAAGGACGAAGCTGCGATCGCTGCCGATTTCGCCGCCGGCAACATCGACCGCGCCGAGGCCAACCGCAGGCTGCATACCGGCTTCGACCGCACCACCGCGATGGCGGCGTATCACCGCTTTGCCGAACTCGGCGTCGCCGTGACCCCGACACTGGACGGCGGCCGCATCATCGACTTCCTCGACGTCGAACCGCGTGACAACGACCCCTACCTGGCTTACATCGGCCCAGGACTGCGCGATACCTACACGTGGCGCGTCGAGCGTGCAGCCAAGGCCACACCCGCACAGATCGAAGCCCGCCACGCCCACTACGCCCAGGTGGCAGCGGTGCTGCCGATGCTGCAGGAAGCCGGCGTGCGCATCATGGCCGGCACCGATGCGGGCTTTCTGAACTCCTACAATTTCCCCGGTATCGGCCTGCACAACGAGTTGGCACTGTATGTCCGCGAAGGGCTGACGCCGGCGGAGGTGCTGCAATCGGCCACCCGTGCCGGCCCCGCCTGGTTCGGGAAACTCGATCGCTACGGCGCGGTCGCCGAAGGCAAGGCGGCGGACCTGGTGTTGCTGGACCGCAATCCGCTGCAGGACATCGCAGCCACCCGCGCGATCAACACCGTGGTGATGCGCGGCAAGGTCTACGACCGTGCCGCACTGGACACGATGCTGGCCGAAACCAAGGCGCAGGTCGCCGAATGGAATGCCAAGGCCAAGCCCTGACCTCTGTTCGCGGCCATAGACCGGCAAAGCCACTCAAACAGCTCGGTAGCCCGGCTGTTTGCAGGAGCGGCGCAAGCCGCGAAGCAAATGATTTGTCAGCTGGCATGTATCTCGAGAACTGCAGCAGCGCCAGCTTCGCGGCTGGCGCCGCTCCTACAAACGGATACCCGACCTGTCTCCCGGATGCGCTGCGCCAACCCGGGCTACCTGCAGGACGCACAGACCTGCATCGTTTTTTTGGGAGCGGCGTAAGCCGCGAAACAAGCACATTGTCAGCCAGTACAGGCCTCAAGCACTGCAACAACACCAGCTTCGCGGCTTACGCCGCTCCTACAATCCAAAGCCCGCAAAAGGCACAATAGGGGCCGCGGCACATGCTGCCGCCCCCCTTGCCTGCCCAGCGCGTCCAGCGCCTTCCCATGACGTCCGTTGCCCTGCCAGCGCAGACCGTGCCTACCGCACGCCTGTCGAGCTTCTATTTCTTCTACTACGCCGCGCTGGGCGCGTTCACGCCGTATTGGAGCCTGTACCTGCAGTCGCGCGGCATGACCGTCACCGCCATCAGCGTGATGATGAGCCTGTGGTACGCCACGCGGGTGATCGCTCCCAGCACCTGGACCTCGCTGGCGGCGGTCTCGCCGCACCCGATCCGCTGGCTGCGCGTGGGCTGTGTATTGACCATCGCCTGCTTCACCGGCTTCCTGGTGCCCGCGCCGCCGTGGACGCTGTACGCGGTGATGATCGCGTTCTGTTTCTTCTACAACGCGGTCATGCCGCAGTTCGAATCGATCACCCTCACCCACCTGGGTGCGGACAGCCATCGCTACGGCATGATCCGGGTCTGGGGCTCGTTGGGCTTCATCATCGTCGTCACCCTGTTCGGTTGGCTGATCGAGAAACACGGTGCCGGCAAGCTGCCATGGCTGATGCTGCCACTGTTCGCGCTGCTGACCGGTTCGGCCTTCCTCAACCGTTATGCGCGCAATATCACCGCGCGCAGCCAGCACGAAGCAGGCTTCTGGAGCATCGTGCGGCAGAAGCCGGTCCTGGCCTTCTTCATCGCCGCCTTCCTCGAACAGCTGTCGTTCGGCCCCTACTACACCTTCTTCTCGCTCTACATGGACCAGCACGGCTACAGCACCTCGCTGCTTGGGCTGATGTGGACCGTCGGCGTGGTGTTCGAAGTGGCGGTGTTCTTCCTGATCGCGCGCTTCTTCCGTCGCTGGGATGCCAGCTGGTTGCTGATCATCTCCATGGGCAGCGCCGTGTTGCGCTGGTGGGCCACCGCGCTGTGGCCAGAGAACCTGCCGGTGATGCTGGTCGCACAAACGACCCATTGTCTGGGCTTCGCCGCGTTCTTCGCCTCGGCCATGCAGCTGCTGGCACGCTACTTCCCGGGCAACCTCAATGGACACGGCCAAGGGCTGTTCTATGGCTTCTCGTCGGGACTGGGCGGTGTGCTCGGCGCCCTGATCGCGGGCCAGCTCTGGCAGTTCGGCGACGGCAAGCTCGCCTTCATCGTCGGCGGCTGTTTCGCCCTGCTCGGCACCCTGATCGCCTGGTACTGGCTGCCGCCTTCGCGCCGGGCCCGGCGCATGCGCTGAATCCTGCAGGCAGGCCAAACCCCTGCTATAACTGCGCCATCTCACGGCACAGGGGGCTCTGTCATGAAATACGGTTCCAGCCTGTACACCTTGCTGGCGGCGATACCGCTGCTTGCAAGCAGTACTGCCCACGCCAGCGACGACTCGCTCGCGCCGATCGGCATGTTCGCCGGCGTCTGCCTCGATCTGCTCGACAAGCCCGATACCTTTGCCGAGGTGATGAGCAACCGCGGCGACCGCGTGCAGGATGCGGAGGCAAGGGAGTTCCTCGGCCACAAACCCGGCAAGGCCTGGTATGTCAGCCACGAAGGCATCCCTTACGGCTTCTCCTGGGCCGATGATGGAACCTGCCGGATAACCATCTTCAGCGGCGATGCCAAGGGGCTCGCCAAGGAGTTCGGTGACCTTGGCCGGATGGCCCCTGCAGGCTACGCCTCGACAGCGGAACTCACCTCGATCGACGAAAGGGGCTGGACGGTCCACACCTACACCTGGCACGGCGACGGCGAAGACCGCGCCATCCAGATGCGCCTGTCACTCAATCCCGAACCCGGAACGGGTTTACGCGGCAACGCCAGCGCCCGTTACGTTGCAGCCCCCCCGTTGAGCCAGTCAGCCAACAGGCCGTTGAAACGGCGCAGCTGACGGCCGATCCCACCAATTCGCTTCCCGCGCTTGCCACGTGGTCGTGCCGCGCTGGCAAGCGCGGAACGTTCAGCACACGATTCCATGGCAGGAGAGCAACCGCACTCCCCACGCGGTACGCAGGATGCGCACGACTCAATGCACTTCCGCCGCCAGATGACTGCGGAATGAGGGCAGCAGCACGCGATTGCCGTGACCACTCAAATGGTCACCATCGAAGTAGAGCGGCTTGCCCGCTTGCCCGGGCTGGCAGCTCACCCCTGTGCACAGCACCGGCAGCGGGTCCCAGACACTTGCGCCAGGCAATGCCTGCGCGACCTGCTGCAAGCTGGACAATGCAGGTGCGCGCAGCGCCTCCATTCGTTCGCGCGTAACCACCATGCCATTCACGCAGATCGGATTGCCGCGGTTGAACGGATCCGAGCAACGGAACGGCGGTGCAGGCAGCACCGGCTTTGGCGCTTCCAGTACGATCCGCACGCCGCGATCCGCCAGGGGTTTCAGCGCAGCAATTGCGCCGTACACCTCCGCCTTTCGCGCTGCAGCAGCCTCCTCACTGCGCACCGCGGCAAGTACGTGCTGCTGATCCAGCAGCTCATACTGTTCTACCAGCCTTGGCACTCGAAGACCGGGCAGGAAGAGCACGTCGCCAGCGCGGGCCTGCGTGGCCACATCTGCGAGGGAGTGCCTCACGTAAGCAGCACAGCCCGGATCGCCCGGTTGTCGCCCTTGCAACCCAATCAGTGCACAGCCAGCGTTCGCGTACACACGGACCTGCCCTCCGTCCAACAGAACCAAACGACGCAGCATCTCCCTGTAAGCCAGCACGTGCGAATCACCGGCCACGAACAAACGCCGCTCAACGCCCCTCCCCGCAGCGCAGCTGCCACGCTCGAACTGTTGCACCTGACCGCCCGTGACGGGCAGGCGCGACACCACCAGTTCGCAATCAGGGAATTCCTTCTGCAAGCCCTTCGCATACGGATACCAGTCCAGCGGATGACGACTGACCGTACTCAAGGAGATGTGCTTGGCAGCGCGCTCCAGTTGTTTCTGCAACCCCATCCCCAGCAGCAACACCACCACGCCGCCGGCCACCCAACGCAGGTCCGAGCCGCGCCAGCGCCTGCCAAAGCGCAGCGACTGTTCGACCCAGCGCCATGACACCCAGGCCAACACCGCAGTGCTTACCAACGCCAGGGCTCCGGCAAGCAACGAGTCCAGGCCAAACGTCCAGCGGAACAGCACGAATACCGGCCAATGCCATAGGTAAAGCGAATACGACATCCGCCCTATCACCAGCATCGGTTGCGCCGACAGACTGCTGCCGACCCAGCCAGCAGCGGAGCGATGCAACAGCGCCAGCAAGCCCAGCGTTCCGAGCACCGGCCACAAACCATCGATCCACGGCGAGTGGCCGGGACGCGCAGCCCACAACCCGTACGCCAGTACGCTGGCACTGCCCAACTGCAACAGCCCAGGCCAAGGCCCCGTCAGGCGCGACTCCCCGGTCACATGCCTGCGCATGTCGAGCATCTGGAACAGCAGTACGCCCGCGCCCAATTGCCAGAACCGCGTGGTGGTCTGGTAGAAGGACGCGATCTCCTGTCCGCCCTGCAGCGCGCGGCTGATCGCAAACAGCAGCGACCCGGCCGTGGCCAAGCCAAACAGCAGCATCGACAAGCCCCGGCCCCGACCGCCTTTGGACCAGGCCATGAACAACAGGGGGAACAGCAGATAGAACTGTTCCTCCACGCCGAGTGACCAGGTATGGGTGTAAGGATTGAACTCACTACGGGGTGAGAAGTAATCATTGCCCGTACCGGCCATTACCCAGTTGCTCAGCCCGACAAACGCCATGCGCCCGGTCTTGCCACTGGTTTCGCTGAGCCAGGACTCGGGAATCAACAAGGTGCTCAGCAGACCGGTGGCCAACAGGCACACCACCAACGCCGGCATGATCCGACGCATGCGCCGCGCATAGAAGCCCAGCACTCCCTTCCAGCCACCGAAGCTGGAGGAGCGCGCCACAGAGGCACTGACCACATAGCCGGAAATGACAAAGAAGACATCCACGCCGGTGAAACCGCCCGGCAACCAGCTCGGATTGAGGTGGTAGAAGATGACCGCAACCACGGCAATGGCGCGCAGGCCGTCAACGTGGGGGTAATAGCCGTCCTGCCTCGGATGTCCCTGCATCGCGCTCCCCCTCAAGAAAACGGGCGCCAGCGGCGCCCGTTGTCTGCATCATATCGAATCGCCTACCAGACCAGATCGTCCGGCACCTGGTACTGCGGGTCCGCGTAGGGATCCGCATCTGCAGGAGCATTCGGATCGACCTTCAACGCCACGGCCTGGGCAAAAATCGCCTCGGCCTGCGCCAACACCTCGGCTGTCACCAGCAGGTAGCGGCCGTTCTGCTGCAGCACACCGAGCTCGCCAGCGTTGAGCGCCTTGAGCTGCTCGGCGTTGACGTAGATGCGCTTGATCTTGCCGCCGTACGGGAAGTGACGGGCAATGTCGGCGTTCGGATCGTTCAGACCCTTGTCCTTGATCAGCTCATCGAGCTTGGCGCGCGCTTCACGGCGCAGGCGTGCTTCTTCCTGCTTGGCCTGTTCGGCCTGGATGCGTTCGTCCTTTTCCTTCTGCGCACGGATCGCATAGGCCTTGGCCAGGTCGATGTCTTCCTGCGAGCGCGGCTTGCGTGGCCCCTGCTGCGGCCGACCTTGCCCGGGCTTGCCCGGATGGGACGACTTGCCTTGCAGTGCGGGCTTGCCGGCATGCGCAGGCTTGTTGCCCGGCTGCGGCCGGCCCTGCCCTGGCTTGCCCTGCGGGCGGCCGTCACGACGCACTTCCGGCTTGCGCTCCGGCTTGGGAGCAGGCTTGAAACCCAGCCCTAGCAGCTGGTCACGAATATTGTCACTCATGGGAAGTATCAGTAGTGCGGGGGCGGTGGTTCATCGGCGGCGTCGGCATACAACGCCGTGCGCACCTTGCCCAGGTCATCAAGTAGGTGGCGCAGCAGATCAGCGTTACGCGAGCCCTGCATGCGGGCATCAGCCAACGCTTCGCTCATTTCCGCCAACGCCTGCTCCTGGAAGGAAACACGCATCTCCAGTTCAACCAGGCGTGCTTCCAGCGCTTGTTCGCGCTGCTCGGGAGTTGATTCATGCATGTACGGAACGTCCTCGACCAATGCCGTAATACGCCAGGCCTGCGGCTTCGATTTCAGCCGGGTCGTAGAGGTTACGGCCATCAAATACCACCGCATCACCCAGCGCTTCACGCATGCGCGCAAAGTCCGGGCTGCGGAACTGCTTCCACTCTGTGATCACCACAAGAGCGTCTGCGTCATGTAGCGCGGCAAATGCGGAATCGCAGAAAACCAGGTCATCACGCTCGCCAAAAACGCGGCGGGCTTCGTCCATGGCTTCCGGATCGAACACCTGCACCTTGGCACCGGCTTCCCACAACTGCGCCAGTACGCGCCGACTCGGTGCCTCACGCATGTCGTCGGTGTTCGGCTTGAATGCCAGTCCCCACACCGCGAAGGTCTTGCCGCGCACGCCTTCATCTTCACCACGATCGTAGTGGCGCTGGATCAGCTCGAAGAGATGGCCTTTCTGGGCGGCATTCACCGCCTCCACCGCATTGAGCAGCTGCGGCTGGTGACCGTGCTGCGCGGCGGTTCGCGCCAGCGCCTGCACGTCCTTGGGAAAACAGGAGCCGCCGTAGCCAGCACCTGGATAAATGAAGTGCCAGCCGATGCGCGGATCAGAGCCTATGCCCTGGCGCACCTGCTCGATATCGGCGCCTACGCGCTCGGCGATATTGGCGATTTCATTCATGAAGCTGATCTTGGTCGCCAACATCGCATTGGCGGCGTACTTGGTCAGCTCGGCCGAACGCACGTCCATTTCCACAACGCGGTCACGGTTGCGGTTGAACGGCGCATACAGTCGCCGCAGTACCGCCACCGCATGTGCGTTCCTGGCACCAATGACGATGCGATCCGGGCGCATGCAGTCTGCGACCGCATCACCTTCTTTCAGGAATTCGGGATTGGAGACCACGTCGAAGGCGATCTCCTGGCCACGCGCTGCCAGCTCTTCAGCGATGGCAGCGTGAACCTTGTCAGCGGTGCCCACCGGCACCGTCGACTTGTTGACCACCACGGCAGGCCGTGCAAGGTGGCGACCGATGGTACGGGCCACCGCCAACACATATTGCAGATCAGCGCTGCCGTCTTCATCCGGCGGCGTACCGACCGCGATGAAGATCACCTCACCGTGGTCGATCGCCTTTGCCGCTTCCGTGGTGAAGGCCAGACGCCCGGAGGCGTGATTGGCCTTCACCATCGGCTCCAGGCCAGGTTCGTAGATCGGGATGATGCCGCGCTCCAGACCATCGACCTTGGCCTGGTCGATATCGACGCAGACCACATCGTGCCCTACTTCCGCCAAGCAGGTCCCGGTCACGAGACCCACATAGCCGGTTCCGAAAATAGCTACACGCATGGTTGCGCCTACTCCGTAACTCAGCCTTACGGCATGACGCCCAGCAACTCGACGTCGAAGCTCAACGTCGCGTTCGGGCCGATCGGACCGCCCGGGGTGCCGGCTTCGCCATAGGCCAGTTCGCCCGGAATCCAGAAGCGGTACTTGGAACCAACCGGCATCAGCGCCACGCCTTCGGTCCAGCCCTTGATGACCTGGTCCAGACCAAAATCAACCGGCTGACCGCGCTGGTAGCTGCTGTCGAACACTTCGCCGCTGAGCAGCTTGCCTTCGTAGTTGACGCGCACGCGGCTGGTGGCCATCGGGCGCTCGCCGCTGCCGGCGCGGATCACCTGGTACTGCAGGCCCGAAGCGGTGGTCACCACGCCCGGCTGGGTCTTGTTCTTGGCGAGGAAGGCATTGCCTGCCTCACGATTGGCCTGGGCGGCCTTGCCGGCCTCAGCCTTCATTTCAGCTTCCTTGGTGGCGCTGAATGCCTGCAGCACGCCCTGCGCCTGCTCGTGGGTCATCAGCGGGGTGCCCTTGGCGAACACGGTGCTGATCGCCTGGAACACCGAATTCAGATCGATGTCATCCTTGATGCGTGCCAGCGACGGGCCAACGGCGAAGCTGCCCAGCATCAGGCCAACCTTTTCGCGGTCAACCGACGGCGGTGCGCTGCCCGGCGCCATGCCCGGAACCTGCTGGCCCGAACGCGCCATCATCACGGTGCGCAATGCCTGGTCGGTCTTCTGCGCATCTTCCTGCGACAACAGCGGCTGGCCGCCAGCAAAGGCGTTCTCAACAGCGCGGCGCATTGCGGCCACGTCTACTTCCGAGGCAACCGGCTCAAACGAGCTGGCCACGTCGATGCCGATGGCGTAGCCAATCTTTTCACGATCCGAGGTCAAAACAGACTTCTCCTTGGTCGCCGCCGCAGCGGCAGGTTGTTGCGAAAAAACGACCCCGGGGGCCGCCATCGCCAAAATCAGAAGCGACGCAACCGCGCCACGCTTTCCCATCTTCATTCGCTGCATTCCTGGAAGTGAACAAACGCCACCGGCGGCGCGAGGGGCGATATTGTCGCACGCGCACCGCAGATGTCGAGGCACGTCAGCGCTGTGGCGCAGCTGCGGCCAGCGCGCGATCAATCGCCGCGCGCAGTTCCGGATCATCCGGCTTTACTTTGCTCGGGAACTGCGCCAGCACGCGCCCATCGCGTGATATCAGATATTTATGAAAGTTCCAGCCCGGTGCCACGCCGCTGAGGCGGGTCAGGTCCTGGTACAGCGGTGTTGCCTCCGGACCAATCACATGCACTTTTTCGAACATGGGGAATTTCACCCCATAAGTAAGCGTGCAGAACTCCTGGATCTGCGCCTCGCTACCTGGCTCCTGGCCCTTGAAATCATTGGACGGAAAGCCCAACACGGCAAAACCACGTGGCGACAGTTCCTGTTGCAATGCCTCCAGCCCCTCGTATTGCGGGGTAAACCCGCACTTGGAGGCGGTATTCACCACTAGCAGCACCTTGCCGCCATACGCGCGATTCAGGTTCACCTCGTCTTTTCCGGCCAGCGAACGGTAGCTGCGGTCCAGCAACGGACCTGCGAGCGCATCCGCCGCACTTCCAACGCCGGCCACAAAAGCAATTGAAATCAATAAATTACGAATGTTCACTGGTTTCTCCTGGGCACAACAAGCAAGTTTGGAGCGGCATAGGCCATTAGTTTGGTCAGAACCAGTTGCATGTCGGCGTGTCGGTGTTATAGTTGCATACAACACCAGCCACCCTACACAGGGGCCCCATGAACACCAAGCACGGCAGACACGCTCTCCAGGCACTGATGGTCACTGGCACCTTGCTGTTGCTGGGCTGCTCCAGCTCCCTCGGCAACGGCCTTGCCGATGCCAGGGATTATGCAGCCCAGGTGGGCGGTGATGGGCAGGATGCCGACGAAAGCCCCAAAACGAAACGACCGGCCCGGCGTATGCGGACCAGTCTTTCGATGCCTTATTTTTCTTTCGCACAGCTGAATTCGCGGAGCTGACCCATGAGCGATATCCAGTGGAGCGATGGCGCTCCCATTTACCGCCAGCTGAAGGATCGCGTGATAGCGATGATGCTGGACGGAATCCTGAAGCCGGGCGATGCCCTGCCCTCGGTACGCCAGGTAGCGGCCGAGTACCAATTGAATCCGATCACCGTCTCGCGCGCCTATCAGGAATTGGCCGACGAGAACCTGGTCGAGAAACGCCGTGGCCTTGGTATGTTCATGACCGAGGAGGCCGCCCAGAAGCTGCGCGGCAACGAGCGTGATCGTTTTCTCAATGACGAATGGCCGGCCGTGCTGGAGCGCATCCAGCGCCTGGGCCTGACCATGGAAGATTTGCTGCCACCGGGGACCACTCTATGAACGCCGTCGAAGCCGTCGTTTCCGCCAAGGGCCTGCGCAAGGCCTACAAGCAGAAGCCAGCGCTGGACAACACCAGCTTCACCATCGAACCGGGCCGCATCGTCGGTCTGATCGGGCCCAACGGCGCCGGCAAGACCACGGCGCTCAAAGCCGTGCTCGGCCTGACCTCGTTTGACGGCGACCTGCAGGTATTGGGCATGGACCCGCGCAGCCAGCGCGATGACCTGATGAATGATGTCTGCTTCATCGCGGACGTGGCGGTGCTCCCGCGCTGGTTGCGGGTCAAGGAAGCCATCGACTTCGTCGCCGGCGTGCATCCGCGTTTTGACCGCGCCCGCTGCGAGCGTTTCCTCGCCAATACCAAGCTCAATCCGAAGCAGCGCGTGCGTGAGATGTCCAAGGGCATGGTGGTACAGCTGCACCTCGCCCTGGTGATGGCCATCGACGCCAGGATCCTGGTGCTGGACGAGCCCACCCTGGGCCTGGACATCATGTACCGCAAGGAGTTCTACCAGCGCCTGCTGGAGGACTACTTCGATGAGCAGAAGACCATCATCATCACCACCCACCAGGTGGAAGAGGTCGAGCACATCCTGACCGACGTGCTGTTCATCCGCGACGGTTCGATCGTGCTGTCCTCCGACATGGATGCACTGGCCGAGCGCTACACCGAGCTATTGGCCTCGGCCGACGCGCTGCAGGCCGCCCGCGCCCTTGGTCCGATCGAAGAACGCGCCCTGCCATTCGGCAAGACCGTGCTGCTGTTCGATGGCGCCAACCGCAACCAACTCGCCGCCATGGGCGAAATCCGCACCCCCGGCCTGGCCGACCTGTTCGTGGCCACCATGAAGGGAACCTACGCATGAACGCCGCTCACCACATCACCCCGCTCGGCAAGTTCAAATGGCTGCTCAAGCGTGAGTACTGGGAAAACCGGGGCGGCTTCGTCTGGGCCCAGGTCATCACCGGCGGCATCGCCGTCCTGTTCGCCGTCATCGGCGCGCTGATTGGCGTGTTCGCCGCCCGCAATTCCGATGGCATCAACCACACCGGCGATGTCAGCGAATACCTCAAGGTCATGGGCGCATTCGGCGATGGCCTGCTGCTGGCAGGCATCTTCCTGGCCTCATTGATCCTGGCCTTTGTCGTGTTCTTCTACGCCCTGGGTAGCCTCTACGACGACCGTCGCGACCGCAGCGTGCTGTTCTGGAAGTCATTGCCGGTCTCCGACACCCAGACCGTGCTGTCCAAGGCCCTGTGGGCACTGGTGTTGGCACCGCTGATCGCGATGGCCATCGGCCTGGCTGTCGGCCTGGTGCTGTGGGTAGTGGCCATGCTGGGCGCGGCCGGTGCCGGCGCCACCAGCCCCTGGGCGATTGCCACCCACTCGCATCCGTTCCGCATCCTGGGCCTGGTCCTGAGCACGCTTCCGGTCAGCCTGCTCTGGGCGTTGCCAACCGTCGGCTGGCTGATGTTCTGCTCAGCGCTGGTGCGGACCAAGCCGTTCCTGTGGGCGGTGCTGATCCCGCTGCTGGCCTGCACCATGATCAGCATCCTCGGCGCGATGCCGGGCGTGAAGCTGCCGCTGGGCTGGATCTGGTACACCGTTGCTTACCGCGGCCTGCTCAGCGTGTTCCCCTCTTCCTGGCTGCCGCGCGGCCTGACCGACACCAACATCCGTGGCGAAGACCTGCAGACCCCGGCCGACCTGGTGCAGTGGTTGCTGCAGCACCATAGCCTGGGCAAGGTACTCTCCAACCCGGATATCTGGATCGGCGCCGTGGTCGGTATCGCCTTGATCGTCGCCGCCATCTACCTGCGCCGTCGTCGCGACGACATCTGAGTTCTGATCAGGAGAATGTTCATGCACAAGACGTTTGTACTGGCCGCATTGCTGGCTGCGCCGGGCGCAGCCTTCGCCAGCCAGCCCTGCGCGTTTACCGCACCGCAGTCACTGAACCTGGACCTGGGAAGCAGCAAGACCGTGATGTTTGAAGTGAACAGCCATGACCTGCGCCTGCAGGCCAGCCCGGGCGCAAAAGCGGCCGTCAGCGGACGCGGCTGTGCTTCCAGCCAGGAACTGCTGGACCAGCTCTCGCTGAGCCAGCGCAAGGTTGGCGACAAGCTGGTGGTGACGCTGGAACGCCGCAGCCAGGGGCTGAACATCAACATGGGTCACACCTACGCCTATCTGGACCTGACCGGCAGCCTGCCGGACGACATTCTGGTACAGCTCAAGGTCGGCTCCGGTGATGCCTCCCTGGCCGGTGCCAAGAGCATGAGCGCTGACGTGGGCTCTGGCGATGTCAGTGCGCGTGACATCAAGGGCCTGGCAACGGCGGCAGTGGGTTCAGGCGATGTCGAATTCCACAACATCGGCTCGCTTCACGTGCTTTCGGTGGGATCGGGTGATGCCAGGATCGACGGCGTCCGCGGCGACGCCCGGGTCGGCACTGTCGGCTCCGGCGACGTCGAGCTGCGCGGTGTGCAGGGTGCGGTAAGCATCGAAAGCATCGGTTCGGGCGACGTCGACATTCGCGACAGCCGCGGCGCGGTGAGCCTGGGCTCGCTGGGCTCGGGCGACCTCGACGTCCGTGGCGCCGCCAGCCTCAAGGTGGATAGCCTCGGCAGCGGCTCGGTGAACCATTCCGGCATCAGCGGCAGCGTCGATCTGCCCAAAAAACGCTAATTCCTTCCAATTGCAACGGAACGCACACCATGAAGATCCTCAACGCACCCCTGCTTGCTCTTGCATTGGCCATCCCGCTGGCTGCCTGTGGCGAAAAGTCGGCAACCAACGCACCGGCGACCGACAGCACCATTGGTGCCAAGGTCCGCGAAGCGACCGACAAGGCCCGCAAGGAAATGGCGGAGGGCAACATCAGCATTGGCTCCGATGGCGCCAAGGTCGAGGTCACTCCGACCGGCGACCTGCTGATCAACAGTACCTCCATCCCGCTCAACGACAGCCAACGCGCGATTACCCTGCGCTACCGCACGCAGGTGATCGGTATTGCCGAGGCCGGCATCGACATCGGTGTGCAGGGGGCCAACCTCGGTGCGCAGGCTGCGGGCGAAGCGATCAAGGGCATCTTCTCTGGCAACTCCGAGCAGATCGAAGCGCGCATCAATGCCGAGGCGGACAAGATCAAGGCCAGCGCCGCCAAGATCTGCGACCAGTTGCCTGCGCTGATGGCCACCCAGCAGCAACTGGCTGCGGCGGTGCCCGAGTTCAAGCCGTACGCAAAGATGGACCAGAGCGATATCGACGATTGCCGCAACGGCAACGGCAACGGCAATGTCCAGATCCCCTGATAGTGGGGCCTGACCAGCACTCTGGCGGGGGCGGTAGAAGCACCGCCCCCGTCGTTGCTGCCCTGCTGCCATGAAAAGACTGTTGTTGTTGATCCTCGTTGCCTTCGCCACCCTGGCCACCGGCTGTGACCGCGAGAAGTACGCCGAGCACCGCAGCGAGCGCAGCAAGCCCAAGGCCGAGGTCACCCTCGAGCGCATCGCCATCCGCCGCGCGCCCTACCCCAACCTGGACATCCTGCCGGATGGACGCCTGCGCGTTGATGACATCGTCATCCCCTTGAACGCCGAGCAGCAGGCAATGCTGCAGACCAGCTTCGTCAAGCTGCAGATCCTGCGCCAGAACACCTTGGTGGACGCCGATCCGGCATCCGCACAGGAGCGCACGCTGCCGCTGCAGATCCCCGAAGGCCAGTCGCCGTTCCCGCCGGACCT
Source organism: Stenotrophomonas sp. STEN029 (assembly GCF_056760015.1). Lineage (NCBI taxonomy): Bacteria > Pseudomonadati > Pseudomonadota > Gammaproteobacteria > Lysobacterales > Lysobacteraceae > Stenotrophomonas > Stenotrophomonas sp. STEN029. Next base: position 23,656 of record NZ_JBRREC010000073.1, read on the forward strand.
GGCCAAGCACATTCCCGAGTTCGAGAAGTACGACGAATCCCTGGCCAACCTGCGCGCTGTGCGCTGAGCCTGTAGTGCCGACCCATGCTCGGCAGAGGCTTGCCCAGCAACCTCTCCCGCAGGAGTTGCGTAAACCGCGACGCCAACAGCATCCGAAGGGCCGAAAGCCAACCCCTCCCCAGCCCTCCCCTTCGCTGCGCGAAAGGGAGGGGATAAAGCAAGGCAATGCCGACCTTGGGCCGGCACTACGCGCCTCAATGGTCGTGGATGCCACCCAGGGTCAGCGCCGCCGGATCCAGCAGGCGTTTCAGCTCGGCCTCGGACAAACCGCTGTCCTCCAGCGCCACTTCAAGCACCGGCCGCTGCTCCTTGTAGGCGCGCTTGGCAATCGCCGCGGCCTTCTCGTAGCCGATGATCGGGTTCAGCGCAGTCACCAAGATGGGATTGCGGGCCAAGGCCTCGCGCACTCGCTCCTGCTTGACCACCAGACCCACGAACACCTTGTCGGCCAGCAGGTTCATCACATTGGACAGCAGCTGGATCGAATCCAACAGGTTGGCCGCGATCAGCGGCAGCGCCACGTTCAACTGGAAGTTGCCGGTCTGCCCAGCCACGGTGATCGCCGCATGGTGGCCGATCACCTGCGCAGCCACCATCACCGTTGCTTCCGGAATCACCGGATTGACCTTGCCCGGCATGATCGAGCTGCCCGGCTGCAAGGCCGGCAGCTCCACTTCGCCCAGGCCGGCCAGCGGGCCGGAGTTCATCCAGCGCAGGTCGTTGGCGATCTTGATCAAGGCCACCGCCAGCGCATTGAGCTGACCTGACAGTTCCACCGCGTCATCCTGCGCGGCCAGCCCTTCAAACTTGTTGGCGGCACTCTCGAACTTGACCCCGGTGCTGAGCGACAGCGCCCGTGCCACCTTGCCGCCAAAGCGCGGATCGGCGTTGATGCCGGTGCCGATCGCGGTACCGCCCAGCGGCAAACGACGCAGGCGCTTCAAGGCATCCTCGATGCGCCCTTCGGCCGAGGCCAGCTGGGCCGACCAGGCGCCGAATTCCTGGGCGAAGGTCAGCGGCATCGCGTCCATCAGGTGGGTGCGACCGGTCTTGACGATCTTGCCCAGCGTGCGGGCGCGCTTGTCGATGGTCTTGCGCAGGTGCTTGAGCGCCGGCAGCAGCGATTCCATCACCTCGAGCTGGGCCGAGACGCGGATGGCGGTCGGGATGACGTCATTGGAGCTCTGCCCCAGATTGACGTGATCGTTGGGATGCACCGCGGTCTTGCCGGCCTTGCCACCGTGGTTGGCCAGCGTGGCGATGACCTCGTTGGCATTCATGTTCGACGAAGTGCCCGAGCCGGTCTGGTAGACATCGATCGGGAATTGGGCGTCATGCGCGCCGATGGCCACTTCGGTGGCCGCCGACTGGATCGCCTTGCCAACACCCTTGGGCAGCAGCCCCAGACCGGTGTTGACCTCGGCCGCAGCGCCCTTGATCAGGCCCAGCGCCCGGATGAAGGCGCGCGGCATGCGTTGCCCGGAAATCGGGAAATTCTCGACCGCGCGCTGGGTCTGCGCGCCCCACAGGGCCTCGGCGGGCACCTGCAGTTCGCCCATGCTGTCGTGTTCGGTCCGGAAACCACTCTTGGAAACCTTGCTCATCATCAACTCCGCACATCTTCGTTGGGGTAAAAGGAAGCTGCTGCGGCTGGCAATGGGCAGGCTTCCCTGGCTGGCGGCTGCGCACACCATACCCGTCATGTGCGGCGATGGCACCTGCGGCCGACGGGATTCAATGGCCCGCCAGCGGCCGTTGCCCCGGCAGCGTAGAATATGCGCCCCGCTACTGCCCAACGCCTGCCGCCATGACGGATACGTCCCGCCAAGAAGCCGCCCTGCTCGCCCTGTCCCCGCTTGATGGCCGTTATGCCGGCAAGGTCGACGCCCTGCGCCCGATCTTCTCCGAGTACGGCCTGATCAAGGCCCGCGTCAAGGTCGAGATCGAATGGCTGCTGGCGCTGGGCGCCGAACCTGGCATCACCGAGCTGGCCGACTTCTCGGCAGCCGGCAAGGCCAAGCTGCGTGCACTGGCCGATGGCTTCTCGGTCGAGAACGCTGCCCGCGTCAAGGAGATCGAGCGCACCACCAACCACGACGTCAAGGCCGTTGAGTACTTCATCAAGGAGCAGCTCAAGGACGACGCCGAGCTGGCACCGGCACTGGAATTCGTGCACTTCGCCTGCACCAGCGAGGACATCAACAACCTGTCCTACGGCCTGATGCTGGCCGAAGCCCGCGACAAGGTGATCCTGCCCGGCTACAGCGGCATCGCCGCCTCGCTGCGCCAGCTGGCCCACGCCCAGGCCGAACAGCCGATGCTTTCGCGCACCCACGGCCAGACCGCCTCGCCGACCACCCTGGGCAAGGAACTGGCCAACGTCGTCGCCCGCCTGGAACGGCAGATCCGCCAGATCGGCGCGGTCGAGCTGACCGGCAAGATCAACGGCGCCGTCGGCAACTACAACGCCCACGTCGTGTCCTACCCGAACATCGACTGGCCAGCCTTCGCCGAGCGTTTCGTCACCTCGCTGGGCCTGGTGTTCAACCCCTACACCACCCAGATCGAGCCGCATGACAACGTCGCCGAGATCGGCGATGCCGCACGCCGCGCCAACACCATCCTGATCGATCTGGCGCGCGACATCTGGGGCTACATCTCCCTGGGCTACTTCAAGCAGAAGCTCAAGGAAGGCGAAGTCGGCTCCTCGACCATGCCGCACAAGGTCAACCCGATCGACTTCGAGAATGCCGAAGGCAACTTCGGTATCGCCAATGCCCTGTTCGAGCACTTCAGTGCCAAGCTGCCGATCAGCCGCTGGCAGCGCGACCTGACCGATTCCACCGTACTGCGCGCCGTCGGCACCGCCTTCGGCCACAGCCAGGTGGGCCTGGAGTCGCTGGCCAAGGGCCTGGGCAAGCTGACCGTGAACCCGGAGCGCCTGGACGCCGATCTGGACGCGGCCTGGGAAGTGCTGGCCGAAGCCGTGCAGACGGTGATGCGCCGCCACGGCCTGCCGAATCCCTACGAGCAGCTCAAGGCCCTAACCCGTGGTCATGGCATCACCGCCGATTCGATGCGCGCGTTCATCGAAACACTGGAACTGCCGGCCGACGCCAAACAGCGCCTGCGTGAGCTGACCCCGGGCGGCTACGCCGGTTTGGCAGCTGAGCTGGCCAAGGCGATCTGAGCCGCAGAAATGCTGAGTGCTTGAAGCCCTTCTCCCGTTCACGGGGTGAGAGCAGCAGGCTGCGAACCATCGGTTCGCTGCAGCTCGAACGCCCTTGCGCCAGCGCAAGGGCCGGGGCGCGCAGCGGGGGTTGGGATGAGGGCAAGCTTCTGGATGTAGTGGCCACCCCAACCAGCGGGAAGAGCTACCCGTGAAGCCACGAGTCCGCCGAAGAGAGCGCCAAGCCGGGGGATAA
>NZ_JBRREC010000074.1:0-26545 GCF_056760015.1 Stenotrophomonas sp. STEN029
GCTTCGCGGCTGACGCCGCTCCTACAAAGGAGGAGCGGAAGCTTTCGCTTACGCCGGACGCACGCGCTGGGTCAGGCCCTTGAGGAAGTTGCGCAGGGCCTGGTCGCCGCATTCTCGGTAATTCTTGTGGTCCGGCTGGCGGAACAGTGCCGACAGCTCCGGCTTGGACATCGGGAAGCCCGCCGCCTCGAAGATCGCATGCATGTCCACGTCCTTCAGCTCGAAGGCCACGCGCAGCTTCTTCAGCACGATGTTGTTGGTGATGCGCTTTTCCGGCGGACGCTGCGGCTGCGATTCATCGCGGCCACGGTAGTGGTAGATCAGACCGTCCAGGAAGCGTGCCAATACCGAATCCGGGCAGGCTTCAAACAACGGCTCGTCGTCCTTGCGCAGGAAGTCGTGCACCTGGGCCGCATCCACTTCAAAGCTGGAATCGGCCAGGTGAATGGTATCCACCACCATGCTGTCGCTGAGGTCGAGCATGTAGCGGATGCTGCGCAGTACGTCGTTGTTGATCATTGCCACTCCGGAACCACCGCGGCGGGGATGCCGGCGGGGGCATAGTGTAACGCCGCACCGGCTGGGCTCCGGCCTACAATCGGGGCTGGTTCAGCAAAGTCCGCGCGTATGCAGGTTCCCGCAGTTGTCCCCGTCAGGCCCGCCGGGGCTGGTTTTGCCGTGTTGCCGCTGGCGGCACGGCAATGAGTTCACGCGCGATCCTGCACCTGTGCCTGCATGTGGCGGTGCCGGCCTTGCTGGCCTGGCTGTTCTGGCGGCCGCAGTTCGGCAAGGCCTGGCTATTGCTGCTGCTGGGCTGGGTGATCGACCTGGACCACCTGCTGGCCGACCCGATCTATGCCCCCAACCGCTGCAGCATCGGCTTCCACCCGCTGCATACCGCGCCTGCCATCGTGCTGTACGCGGGTTTGACCCTGCCCAAGCGGACCCGCCTGTTCGGCATCGGCCTGCTGGTGCATATCGCGCTGGATGCGCTGGATTGCCTGTGGATGCACGCCGGCCGCTAAGTGGGCGCCTGTGGACGGGCTTGCCACCCGCTGGAACCGGGGAAAGGCGGGCTCGGTAGCCGCCAGGAGCAGCAGGGGCGGGCTTACCAGCCGCCCCAGGGGCCGGGGCCAAAACCCGGGCCAGGGCCGTAGCCATAGGGACCGGGGCCTTCGCTCTTGCTCATATGGATGTTCAGGTTCACCCGACGGCTCTCGCCCTCGTCGGTGTTGTAGTTCTTGCTCAGGTTCAGGTCCACGGCCTGCCAATTGCTGTTGCCGTAGGCCTTGGAATAGCCGATGCCAGCGCTGACCGCGCCATGCACCTGCAGCTTGTCGTCCATTACCTCGGCGCCTGGACTGTTGTCCTTCTTGGCCAGGCCGCGACCGCTGTGGTCGCCGTAATAGGTACCTGGCGCATCGCCCTTGTAGGTATCGCCCAGGTAGCGCAGCGGTGCCTGCGGCACGCTCAGGTCCAGCCCGCCCGCAGTGCTGGCGGCATCGTCCTGCGCCATGGCCATGGCCAGGGCAGGTGCCAACAACAGGACGGCGATCAGGGATGTGCGGATCATGTTGCAGGTGCTCCGGTACGGGGACCACGCCGTGCTGGCGGGCAACATGGACGCTAACAGAAAAGCGTTGAACGATGGCTGTCGATCACCGTCGCTGCAGGGGAACTTTCAGGCCAGGCGCTGGAAGGAGAACAACTCCGCCAAGCGATGCGGCCGGCGCTCTATGGCGGCGCGGATCAGGCCGGCACCCAGCATCGAATAGGTGATGCCATTGCCGCCGTAGGCCATGGCGAAATGCACGCGCGGCCCCCATTGCGGGTGCGGGCCGAAGAAGGGCAGGCCGTCCTCGGTCTCGGCAAAGGTGCCTGCCCAGGCGAAGGTCGGCGTCATCGCCAGTTGCGGGAACAGTTTGCCAACCTTTGTTGCCAGCCGCTGTGCCTTGCGATCCACCTGCGCATCGCGGCGCAGCGGCAGGTCGATGGCATCGTCCTCGCCGCCGGCCAGCAGGCGCTGGTCGGCGGTGGTGCGCAGGTAGAGATAGGGGCGGGCGGTCTCCCACAGCAAGGTGTCGCGCAGTTGCGCCAGCGCATCCGCCGGCAACGGGTCGGTGACGAACGCATAGCTGCTGCGGTTGCGTGCAACGCGTTGGCGCAACCACTGCTGGGCCGCGTAGCCGGTGGCCACCACGAGATGTTTGCACTCGATGCGCAGGCCATCGGCGGTGCGCAGCTGCACCTGCCGGGTGCTGGTCTCCACCGCGTCGATGCGGCAGCGGTCATGGACCTGCGCACCCCGTGCAAGCAACCGGATCAGCAGCCGGTAGCTCATGCGGTAAGGGTCCATGCTTGCGGCCGGTGTGCTGAGAATCGCGCCGGGCGCGTTGAAGCCGAACTCGTCGGCAACGCCCGCGGCGTCCAGCCAGTCCACCGCGAAGCCATGCCGGCTGCGCAGTTCGAATTCTTCCAGCAGCGGCCCCAGGTGGCGGCGCCGGCTGGCGTAATACAGGCTGCGCGCGTTGCGGAAATCGACGTCGTCCACCTGCGCGGCCAACACCCGCAATGCTTCGATGGCCTGCTCGCAGGCACGGTAGGCCAGCACTGCTGCCTCCAGTCCATGACGCTTGGCGAGCTCGCGCAGGGGCGTGTCGATCTCGTATTGCAGCAGCGCGGTGCTGGCCGCAGTGGAGCCCCAGCCGATATCACGCTGCTCGATGACCGCGACTTCATGGCCATGCTGCACCAGCTCATCGGCGATCAGCGCGGCGGTGATGCCACCGCCAACCACCACCACCTCGCAGCGCAGATCCTGCTGCAACGGCGCGAAGGCATGCATCAGGCCGTTCTTGATGGCCCAGAACGGGTAGCCACTCTTCAGGTCCATGCGCGCCTCCGTTCGCCGCTGCAGCGGTTGTCAGCCGGTCGGGTGGCCGGTATGCGGGGTGTGGATCAGTGGCTTGGTATCGAAGCCCTGCTGTTGTGCATAGGCGATGTAATGGTCACGAGTGGTGGCATCCATCCGCGGCAGGCGCGCCAGCAGCCACAGGTATTTGCGGTCGGGACTGCCCACCAACGCGGTGGTATAGGCCGAGTCCAGCTGCATGATCCAGTAGTCGCCCTTGGTGAAGGGAATCCAGCGCAGGCCCTCGGGCAGGAAGCTGACTTCCAGCTTGCTGTTGCTGTCATCGATTGCAGTTGCCTGGCCGATCGATTCTTCCAGTTTGCCGTCATGCAGGCAGCGGTTCTGCACCCGCACGCTGCCGTCTTCGTTGAGCGAGTAATGGGCGCTGATGTCGGTGGCATCCTCGGGTTCGTGGCGCATTGGCAGGCGCGCCACTTCATACCAGGTGCCGAGGTAGCGCTGCAGGTCCACGTGCGGAACGGTTGCCAGGGAGGAGTGTTGCGTCATGGTTGACCTCTTCGGCGGTGGCGCGGGGTGCCGCGCCGGGGCAACAGCTATAGGCCACTGCCGGTTAAGGGACTGTGCCCGGTGGGTTGATTCGCCATTCACTGAATCGCCGCCATCGACGGCGGCGATTCTTCGCGCCCGGCAAATCCGGCTGCGCTAGGCTGGTGTCGTCCGAAAACAGGAGTCCTCCATGTTTGTCGTGATCCTGCTCATGGGGCAGAACCGCTATGCACGCGAGCGCTGGGAGCAGTTGCCGGAGGTGGTCGAGTACGAGGGGCTGGGTTTCACCCTGCGTGCCGGCCCGCGCCAGCCGCAAGCCACCACGCAGGTATGGGAGCCGGTGGCGATCTACGCGCCGCACGCCTTGACCGAGGATGAGTTCAAGGAAATCTACGAGCTCAACCGCCACCACATCGTCGAGCTGTCGCTCGAGTACTGAAGAGTGGGCACGGTTTTGCAGGATGTGAACGCGCACTGACATATAGTTCCCGGCAGGCGCGGTGGTCCGCGCGATCCGGTGTCCTGCCTTGCTTGCCCAACGCTTTCTGCATCCGCTGCGCGCGCTGTTGTTTATCCTGCTGGTTGGCCTGGCTGCCGGCAATGTAGCCTGGGCCGCGCCTGATGGTGCGGCGGCTGACAGCAGTCCGCAGACCCGCATAGAACAGGCCTCGCGCGCAGTTGCGGCGGTCAAACGTGCGGTCAATGACGCCGACGCGCCGGAAACCCTGAAAACCCTGGCCGAGCGTGCCACCCAGGCGCAGCGCGAGGCCGAGGCCAGCGTCGCCGCGCTGCAACCGGAACTGACCCAGCTCGATGCCCGCATCGAGCAGCTCGGGCCGGCACCAGAGGGCGGGGAAGAGTCGGGTATCGCCCGCCAGCGCAAGCTGCTGGACCAGCAACGCAGCCAGATCGATGCCGACATCAAGCGCGGCAAGCTGCTGGCCGAGGAGGCCAAGCAGGCCAACGAAGCCATCGAGAAGATGCGTGCCCAGCAGTTTGGCGAGCAGATGGGTCGCAAGGTGGCTTCGCCGCTGTCGCCGGCGCTGTGGCGCGAGTTTGGTGCGCATGTGCCTGACGATCTCGCCCGCTTCCGGTCGCTGTACCGGCAAGCCCACGATGCCCTGCTGAAGGCAGCCCGCAAGCAGGGCTGGGGCATGCCGCTGCTGGGCGCCTCGCTGGCCTTGCTGATGCTGTTCCCGCTGCGCATCTGGCTGCGCCACCTTGGCCGCCGCTATGCCGCGTCCGAGCGCGCGCCGGACGGACGCCTGCGTCGCACCGGTCTTGCGGTGTGGCTGCTGCTGGTCGGCACCCTTCTGCCCGGGCTGGCGGCCACGGTACTGGTGGCCAGCCTGCGGGCAATCGATGCGATCGCGCCGCGCTTGGAATCGGTGGCCGACATGTTCGTCGTCGCCACCTTCGTGGCGGCCTTCATCGGTGCGGTGGCGGCCAGCCTGCTGGTGCCGTCGCGGCCGACCTGGCGCCTGCTGGACATCGATGATGTCGCCGCCGCCCGCCTGCGGCGTTTTGCCTGGGGTGCGGCCAGCCTGACCTGGCTGACCATGCTGCTGCGCGACGTCAATCGCGCGGCGCGCACCTCGGCGGTGGGCACGGTGACCCTGGATGGCCTGATCGCACTGACCTACGTGGTGTTGATCATGAGCATGCTGGCGACCTTGGCCGGCTTGCACCGGCGCCGCGCCGCACAGGCAGCACAGGCCGAAGCAGAGACCACCAGCAGCGGCCGCTCGCCGCGTGCACCGCGCAGTGGCTGGCTGATCGTGGCGCGCCTGGGCGGCTACCTGAGCATCTTCGCCGCGCTGGTGGCGACCTTGCTCGGCTACCTCAACTTCGCCATGTTCACCGCCCAGCAGATGGTGTGGGGGACGGTGATCGTGCTGGCGACGACGTTGCTGACGCGCTTCGCCGATGACTTCGCGTTGTGGCTGCTGGCACCGGACAGTGCCGCCGGGCGCATGCTGCGGCTGTCGACCGGCTTGTCCTCCAATCGCCTGGAACAGGCCGGTGTATTGCTGTCGGCCACCTCACGGCTCGCGCTGGTGATGCTGGGCATCACCGCCTTTGTTGCGCCGTTCGGCAACGTCAGCGCCCTGTATGGCTGGCTGGAGCGCTTGTCGGCCGGCATCAAGATCGGCGGCAACCTGCTGACGCCGGCCTCGATCATCAGCGCGGTGCTGGTGCTGGTATTGGGCCTGGCGCTGATGCGGGTGGTGCAGCGTTGGCTGGTGGATACCTACCTGCCCAAGACCGACCTGGATATCGGTGCACGCAATTCGATCAGCACCGTTGCCCACTATCTCGGCATCGTGCTGGCTGGCCTGTGGGCGCTGGCCGCGCTGGGCATTGGTTTTGAAAAGGTGGCCTTGCTGGCCAGCGCCCTGTCGGTGGGTATTGGTTTTGGTCTGCAGGCGATCACCCAGAACTTCGTCTCCGGCCTGATCCTGCTGGCCGAACGCCCGGTGAAGATCGGTGACTGGATCAAGATCGGTGACCAGGAGGGCGATATCCGCCGCATCTCGGTGCGTTCGACCGAGATCCAGGTGGGCGATCGTTCCACGCTGATCGTGCCCAACTCGGAGCTGATCACCAAGACCATCCGCAACATGACCATGGCCAATGCGCTGGGCCGCATCCAGGTGCAGTTCTCGGTGCCGCTGGGCACCGACATGGGCAAGCTGCGGACCTTGCTGCTGGGGATCTACGCGGCCAACGAAACGGTGCTGATCGATCCGGCGCCGTCGTTCTTCATTGATTCGATCAGTGGTGGACAGGTGGCGGTGAACAGCTTTGCCTACGTGTCATCGTCGCGCAGTGTATACGGCACCCGCAGTGACGTGCTGTTCGCTTTGCTGGAGCAGAGTGCTGCCGCCGGCATCGCCCTGGTCACCCCGACCGACATCCACCTGGTGCGCGATCCGCCCGAGGCCTAGGTAGTGCCGAGCCGTGCTCGGCAGGGGCTTTACCCGGAGCGCATGAGGCATGTGATGTGGGAGCGGCGTGAGCCGCGAAGCTGATGCTCAGTCCGGTTACGGATGCGTCGGCGGCTGCAACATTGCCAGCTTCGCGGCTTACGCCGCTCCCACAGAATCACAAAACCACAAATACCGGTCACGACCTCGGATGATCGCTGGTCGGCACCAGCGCATAGTCGTCGACGGCCAGCTGCTCGGCATGATTCAACCAGGCGCGGATCTCCAGGTCATCGATCTCCTGGTCCACGCCCAGCGGCATGCGGATGCGGCCTTCGCTATCAGGCTGTACCCATTGCTGGGCCACCACCACGTTGCGCTTTGATGCCACCGCTTCCACCCAGAAACCGCGCTGCGGGCGCTGTGCGGCATACAGTTCCAGTACGTATTGGCCGGGACTGGTGTGGCGCGGCTGGCGGCTGATCATGCGTGATTGGCGCACGCTCGGGCGTGGCCCGCTGAAGGCCTGCAAGGGCGCATCCACGGCGATGCCACGGCGCAGCTGCGCATCGCGGTACAGGCGCATGCCCTGATCGCTGTCGAGCAGTAGCGCGCACCACTGGCCGTCGGCCGAGCCATCTTCAAACGCGGTGCAGCGATCGACATAGGCCAGGCGATGTTGCGGATCGGCCTCCTCGAACTTGCGTGACGTGTTTTCCAGGTACACGGACTTCAGGTCCCACTGCTGGTCGTATTCCAGCAATACAGGTGGCTGCACCTTCTGTACGCCGACCAGTACCTGGTCGTCATCCAGTCGCAGCATGCGGGTCTGTTCACCCAGCCACAGCGAGCGTGCGAATGCGCTATAGCGCGCGTAGGTCTTCGTATCACCGCTGGTGGCCGCTACGCTGGCACTGGCCGCGGGTGTCGGCTTCAACAGCGAGCGGCCAAAGCCGATCGCATCGATCGCCGGATCCAGCAGCTGCAGCGCGGTAGCACCCGAGTCCAGCGTGGTGCCCGCCTGCGCAACGATCTGCCGCGGCTGCAGCTTGTTGCCGAGGAACAGCAGCAGGTTCTCGCGCTTCTGCTTCTCCAGCACATGGCTCAGGTCATTGGGCATGGCCAGATGATCCGAGGCCACCACCACCAGCGTGTTGTCGGCGAACGCGCTGCTGCGGATGCGATCAACCAGACGCGAGATCAAGCGATCACTGCACTTGAGCGCATTGAGCAGGCCGATATTGCCGTGTGCGCTGCGGTAGCGGGTGTTCTTGCAGGCAACCGGCAGATGCCCGGCCGGGTGGTGGGTGTCCATGGTCAAGGCGGTCAGCATGAACGGCTGGCCGCTCGCCGAGAGCTCGAGGAACCGCTCGTAGGCACGTTCCAGCAGCACGTCATCGTGCACGCCCCAATTGGAGAAATGGCGTTTGGCGATGTTCTGCTGCTGGAACCATTCCAGATCGCGCACGTCGTCAAAGCCGTGCGAGTTGAGGAAGTCGGCCTTGGCGGCGAACTGCCCGTTGGCGCCACCCATGTAGTGGTTGCTATAGCCCTGCTGCTTCAGGTAATCGCCGAGGCAGAAGGCTTCGGGCAGGAAGCGGCCCATCCGGCCCATGCTGTTTTCGTCGCCCTGCGCGGTGGTCAGCGGCACGCCACACATGGAGGACACCAGACCGGCGATGGTCCAGCCACTGCCGTCGGCCGAGGCGATGTTGCGGAAATCCAGGCCTTCGCTCGCCAGCCGGGTCAGGTTGGGCATCAAGCCGGGGAAGACGTCTTCGTTGAAATAGGTGCGTTCCAGACTCTCGCCGTAGATCCAGACGATGTTCGGCCGCTGCGCCAACGCCTTCGATGGCAACTGGTATTCCGGTGCTACCGCGCTGTAGTCCACTGGCTGCATCTGCTGATAGATGCGCTTGCCGTCGGTGTACAACGGGCTGAGCAGCAGTGTTGTCAGTAGCAGTGCGGCGAAGCCGCCGAACACTGCCACGCCATGGCGTGGGCGCTGCAGGCGACGCACGCGCAGCAACAGCAGCGGGGTCAGCGAGATGATCACCAGGCCGATGAAGCCGATGATGTAGGCGCTGAAGTCGCCAACGCCGGCGCCTTCCATGTCGCTGCGCAGGTGGTACAGCGTGGCCGAGTTGATGCCATCGCCGCTGAGTTTGTCGATCAGCCACCAGCTGCTCAGTGCCAACAACAGCAGCGATAGAAGACCTGCCTTCACGCGGGCCAGGGTGGGTGACAACATCAACAATACGAACAGTGCTGCCAGAGACAGCCAGATGATCCAATGCATGCGGTCACGTGGGTAGCGGAGACAGGGGCGACGGCCTAGGCCGTCATCGCTCTACGCACTGTTGTTTCAGTGTCGTGGCAGAAGCATCTGGATCTTGCCTGCCGTAACCTGACTGAAATGTTGGGACGGCGCAGCTGCATTCATCATCAGTTGCGCGCTATGTGCTGTACGTCGAAAGCTGTGAGTTGTGGTGAGAGAGTGTGCTTTTGGCCTGATTTCAGCGGTTGGAGACTTCTGTTGTCGCTTCTCAAGCTGCAATTGGATTGTTCATGCACCCACGTAGCCCGGGTAAGCGCAGCGCACCCGGGGCAGGGAATGATCGAAGGGAGATAACCTGCGCTTGTATGCGCCCGTTCAAGACATGCGCGCATCACACTGCTGTTGTGTTGCTGCACGCACCCGGTGCTCCCGGGTACGCTGTGCTTACCCGGGCTACGGTGATACCGCCGTGCTCAGCGGTGGCCGCGCTCTTCGCGTGCCCGCGCCCTTGTGCGGCGATCGAACAGCAGTGAGCTGACAATCAATCCAAGGCCGATGATCACGCCGAGCAGGAACAGCAGCATCGCAAAGGCCGGGTAGCCGAACAGCGTCCAGCGTGTTGGCACGCGCATCAACAATGTCGAGGACAGCAGCAGTGCAGCGGTGATCAAGCCTGCTGCGATGCGGTTGGCAACTTTCTGGATGTTCTCCATCAGCCGCGATTCGTCCAGGCCGGTGACCTTCATCTGCAACCGGTTCTCGGCCAGCACGCTGAGGATGTCGGACATGCGGCGCGGCCCGTTGCGCAGCAGCTGCTGCAGCTCCATCGCTTCACTGGCCAGGTTGGCCGCCGAGAATGACTTGCGGAAATGTGCGCGCATCACGTGCTGCAGCTGCCGCTCTACGACCTTGCGGGTTTGCATCTCCGGCGCCAGGAAGCGGCACACGCCTTCCAGATTGAGCAGCGCCTTGCCGAGCAGGCTCAGCTCCGGTGGCGTGCGCAGGTTGCTGGAGGTGGCGATGCGCACGATCTCCAGCACCACATGGCCTTCGGACAAGGTGCCATTGGCAGCGTAGCGGGCAATCATCTGCCCGGTTTCGCGCAGATAGCGCTCCTCGTCGTAGTCCTCCAGTCGGGTACTGATGCCGATGATCTCGTCGGCCACTTCCTCGCCACGGCCATCCACTGCGGCGAACAATACCTTCAGCAGGCGCTGGCGCAGCCGTGGCGGCACATGCGCGACCATGCCCAGGTCGAAGATCGCCAGCCGGCCTTCGGGGGTGACGCGCAGATTGCCGGGATGCGGATCGGCATGGATTTCGCCATGCACGAAGATCTGGTCCAGATAGCCGCGTACGAGTGCGGCGGCCAGCGGCACCATTGACTGCTCGGTGCGGCGCACCGGTGGGATCGCATCCACCCGCACGCCCTGCACCAGTTCCATGGTCAGCACGCGGCGTCCACACAGGTCCCACACCGGTTGCGGTATCCACAGTTCGGGGTACGGTGCCAGATGCTGGCCGAAACGCGCCAGGTTGGCGGCCTCGGCCTCGTAGTCCAGCTCCATGCGCAGGGTCTTGGCGAACTCGCCAAGCCAGTCGGAGAAGCGCACCTTGCGGCCGACCCGGGTCAGGTGATCGGCGGCAGTGGCGAAGCTGCGCAGCACACCGATATCCGAACGCAGCTGGGCGGCGACATCGGGCTTCTGAACCTTGATGGCAACCTGGCGGCCATCGTGCAGTTCGGCCTGGTGGACCTGGGCGATGGAGGCGCTGCCCAGCGGCTGCGGGTCGAACCAGGCAAACAGCTTGCTGACCGGCGCGCCCAACTCGTCCTCGATCACCGCGCGGATCTGTTCCACCGGGATCGGCGCGACTTTTTCCTGCATGCGTTCCAGCGCGGCCACGTATTCGGGCGGGATCATGTCCGGGCGGGTCGACAGCACCTGGCCAAGTTTGACGAAGGTGGTGCCCAGCGCTTCCAGATCAGCGACGAACTGGGTGGGATTGCCGGCGGCCGGTGGCCGGCCCAGGCGCGGGATTTCGCCATCCAGCGAGATGCCGGAGAACACCCCCGAACTGCGGTAGCGCAGCAGCAGCCGCACGATCTGCTGGCGTCGGCTGTTGCCGCCGACGGTGGTCGGGTTGTCGCTGTTGGTCGGGTCCATCAAGCGGGGGTCTTCCTGGCGGCCGAAGCTGCAGTGTGGCCGCAGCCGGGTTGCCGGTGGGTGAATACGTGGTCCCATGCCCCGATCCAGCCGCGAATGAGTGAGAATCCTCCCTTCCCCTGTCTCATGACCTTACGGTGACCCATGGCTGGAGCCAGCCTGTTTGCCCTGCTCGACGATATTGCCGCGTTGCTGGATGACGTCTCCATCCTCACCAAGGTCGCCGCCAAGAAGACCGCCGGTGTGCTCGGTGATGATCTGGCCTTGAACGCGCAGCAGGTAACCGGCGTCACTGCCAACCGTGAGTTGCCGGTGGTGTGGGCGGTGGCCAAGGGCTCACTGGTCAACAAGGCAATCCTGGTGCCGGCGGCCCTGGCGATCAGCGCATGGCTGCCGTGGGCGATCACCCCGCTGATGATGATCGGTGGTGCCTTCCTCTGTTACGAAGGCGTGGAGAAGCTGGCGCACAAGTTCCTGCATTCCAAGGATGAGGATGAGGCGCACAAGGCCGAGCGCTTGAAGGCCATGGCCGATGAAAAGGTGGATCTGGTTGCGTTCGAGAAGGACAAGATCAAGGGCGCGGTGCGCACCGACTTCATCTTGTCGGCAGAGATCATCGTGCTGTCGCTGGGGGTGATCTCGCATGCGCCTTTCAGCCAGCAGGTTGTCACCTTGATCGCGATTGCGCTGGGCATGACGGTGTTCGTCTATGGCCTGGTCGCTGGCATCGTCAAGCTGGATGACGTTGGTGCCTGGTTGCTGGACAAGGGGCGCGCGCTGGCGGCAGTTGGACGCGGCCTGCTGTATGCCACGCCATGGTTGATGCGCGGCCTGTCGATTGCCGGCACCGCAGCGATGTTCCTGGTGGGTGGCGGCATCCTGGTGCACGCGATTCCAGCGCTGCATCACTTCGTGGTCGGGCTGGCACCGGCCAATCTGGAGTGGCTGGCCAATGCACTGGGCAGCATGGTGGTGGGCATCATCATCGGCGCGGTGGTGCTGACCGCGGTGACCATGATCCAGCGTATGCGTGGGGCGAAAGCGGCGCATTGAAGCCGGCGTTGTAGGAGCGGCGTAAGCCGCGAAGCAGAGAATTCTTCAGGCATCAGCAATGCATGCCGGCATGAGAGGTATCTGAAAGATTGTCAGCTTCGCGGCTTACGCCGCTCCTACAACAACCGCCGCGCCACAATCACGCCGCGCCCTGTTCCAACTCCCGCAACTGCTGCTGCGCGCGGGCCAACGATTGCCCGGACAGGCTGTCCAGCAAGCGTTGCAGGCGATGACTGGCCGGCAAGCGTCGCATCGCCCAGCGTGCGGCCGCGATGCTGCCCAGCATCACCACCACGCCAAAGCCCAAGCTGCCGAGGAACCACGCAGGCGCCATCGCGTACAGGTCCAGTCCCAACCATTGCACGCTGCCCCATTGCAGGGCCAGCAGCCATAGGCAGAACCACGGCAAGCCCAGGCCAAGCTCGCTCAGTGCGGTGAAGCGGCGCAGGCGTGCAAGCCGTCGCTGCTGGATCAGCACCGGTGCCTCCGCCGCATCCGCGTGCAGCGCCAACAAGGCGCGGGTCACCGATACCCAGATCGCGGCGATGCCGTAGATATGCAGGGCCAGTCCGGTCAGCAGCAGTTGTGGCACCTGACGGTGCTCCACCCAGAAGCTGGCCGCCAGCACGGTGACTACGATCCACACCAGTAGCCAAGCCAGCTGCAGGCCACTGAACCAGCGCAGCCGGCGCCGCACGCCGGCCTGGCGCGGCTGCTGCCATGCCTGCAGGGCCAGCACTTCCAGCTGGTCGATACGTTGCGCCTGCTGTGCCCAGGCGGCCTTGAGTTCGTCGAGTTCCATGAGGTCAGCCTCGCGTGGTGTCGGTGGGAGCGAACTGGCTGCGCAGTTGCTGGCGCAGCCGGTGCAGGCGGGTGGCGGCGTTGCTGGCGCTGATGCCCAGCACCTCGCCGATTTCGCGGTGGCTGCAGTCGTCCAGATGCAGCAACAGCAAGGCGCGATCCAGTGCCGGCAAGCGGTGTATCAGCTGGTTGAGCTGGGCCAGGCTGGCGTTGTCCTCGGCGTTGTCGGCGATGCTGGCCAGGTCATCTTCCAGTGCCACGTCGCTGTGATATTGCCGGCGCAGCTCGCGGCTGCGCAGCTGTGAGATGGCGGTGTTCAAGGCGATGCGGTACAGCCAGGTGCTGAACTGCGCCCGTTGCGGATCAAAGGCAGGGAAGGCGCGCCAGGCCTGGGTGCTGATTTCCTGGATCAGGTCGCTGCGGTCGTCGCGCTGCGCGCAATAGCCACGCGCGACCTTGAGCACGATGCCCTGGTGCTGGGCCAGCAACTGGGCAAAGCGCTGTTGCAGCTCGGCGATGGGGGTGGTCGCGGTGATGTCCATGCCCGGGTGATTCGCACCAGCGCAGCAAATATCACAGCTGTGAGCAGATTGCCGCTCAGGCGGCAGGCAGAACCTGGTTGCGGCCTACGCGCTTGGCCGCATACAAAGCCTGATCGGCGCGCTGCAGAAGGCCCTGCAAGGCTTCGCCGGGCTGGGCCTGGGCGACACCAGCGCTGAAACGCACCTGCACACGCTGTTCTTCATGCAGGAATGGGCGCTGCGCCAGCTGCTGCTGCAGCTGCTGCAGGGTCTCCAACGCTGCAGCGCGGTTGAGGCCGGGCAGCACCAGTACGAATTCGTCGCCGCCGAGGCGGGCGATGCAGTCGCGGCCGCGCAGGCGCTGCTGGGTCACGGCCACCAGATGACGCAGGGCCTGGTCGCCGCCGGCGTGGCCGTGCTGGGCATTGGTCTGGCCGAAGTGGTCCAGGTCGATCATGGCCAGGCTAAGCGGCGTGCTGTGGTCGGCAAGCAGCTCGCCCAGTTGCTGCTCCAGGCCGCGGCGGTTGAGGGCGCCGGTCAGCGGGTCGGTGCGCAGCTGGCTGCCAGCTTCCTCAAGCTCGCGTTCCAGCTGCTGCACGCGCTGCTCGGCGGCCTTGGCTTCGGCGCGGGCATTGGCCAGATGGTCGCGCGCGCGTGCGGCCTGTGCCTGTACCCGGGCGGTGTCCTGCAGCACGTCCTGCAGTAGCTGGGTCAGGTCGGAGATGCTGCGGGTCTGGCGTACGGCAATGGAATAGCTGGCGATGCGATCGTGGAATT
This sequence comes from Stenotrophomonas sp. STEN029, assembly GCF_056760015.1. Taxonomy (NCBI): domain Bacteria; kingdom Pseudomonadati; phylum Pseudomonadota; class Gammaproteobacteria; order Lysobacterales; family Lysobacteraceae; genus Stenotrophomonas; species Stenotrophomonas sp. STEN029. Next base: position 13,944 of record NZ_JBRREC010000074.1, read on the forward strand.
CGCCGGTCTCGGTGACCATCCCGTCCACCTGCGTCACGAAGTCCACCATCAGGTCCTTCATCGCCTGCTTGGATTGATCGATGCCTTCGCGCAGCAGCCCTTGCCGGTAGATCACTTCGCGCAGGTCGTTGCGGGTCTGCTCCAGCGAGTTGGCGTCCAGTGGCCCGGCCAGCAGTTGCCGGATCGAGCGGATCTGGCCCTGCAGCCAGCTGTCGCCATCGAGCAGTTCGGAGATGTTCTCCAGCAGCATGTCGAACAGGTTGAGCAGCAGGTCGCGCTGTTCCTGCAGGCTGCTGCTGCGCACGCCAACCTGGTGGCAAAGCTCGCGCAGATGGATGGCCACCGGCTGCAAGGGTTGGCCGCTGCGCCAGGTGCGCAGTTCCTCGCCCATGCGCTGGGCCTGCTGTTCGAGCTCGGGCGACTGCTGCATTAGGCTGGCCAGCACGGCGCCGAGGGTGTCGCGCAGCATGTCGCGCAGCTGTTCGGCCTGGCTGTTGCTGGTTTGGGAGGCTTCCAGTTCGACGGTGCGGATGTACTTGTCGATCAACTGCCGCAGCAGGCGGCCGTAGCGCTCCCAATCCTGTTCGGCGTGTGCGCTGTGCAGGCGCTGGCCCATGTCGCCGAGTTCACCGGGCAGGGTGCACATGCCCTGGGCGAAGGACGCCAACACCGGTTCCGGTGCGTTGGCGCCAATGAAAAGGCGCTGCAGCATCGCCATGCCGCCGCCCCCGTTGGCTACGACCTCGACCGCCGCAGCTGCCTGTGGCGCGGTGCGCCGGGACAGGATGCGGCCCAGCCCGCTGCTGCGGGAAGCGGAGGAGTCGTCGGGGCTGTCGGCCATTGCGCAGGGGTCCGGGCGGGTTGCGGCGGCGCCTGTGCGCAGCCGGAGGTGGTGTCCAAGCCCCATTATCGGCAAGGTAGCAGCCGGCTTGAATGGCAGCCGATCACAGGAGCACATCATGCGGGTATTGCTGGCTGGCGCGACCGGTCTGGTCGGGGGGCAGGTACTGCAGCGCCTGCTGTCCGACCCACGCTGCAGTGGCGTGGTGGCGCCGACCCGGCGCGCGCTGGCGCGCACCGACCCCAGGCTGCTCAATCCGGTGCTGGATTTCGCTGGGTTGGCGGCGGTGGCGCAGGGCTGGCAGGTGGATGCGGTGATCTGTGCACTGGGCTCGACGATGAAGCAGGCCGGTTCGCGTGAGGCCTTCCGGCAGATCGACCATGGCTATCCCTTGGCGATCGCGCAGGCGGTACGGGCCAACGGCTGCGAGGTGTTTGCGCTGAATTCGGCGGCCGGTGCCAATCCGCGTTCGCTGGTGTTCTATAGCCGGGTCAAGGGCGAGCTGGAGCAGGACCTGCGCGCGCTGGGGTTTGCTTCATTGACCTTGGTGCGCCCGGGCCTGATTGGCGGCGAGCGTGCTGAACGGCGAGCCGGCGAGCATCTGGCCAGCGTGGTGCTGGGGGCGCTGGCGCCTGTGCTGCCGCGGGCATGGCGGATCAATCCTGCTGCGCGGATTGCCGATGCGCTGGTGCAGGCGGTATTGGGTCCGCAGCCGGGCGTGCGGGTGGTTGGGTCGGCCGAGTTGGTGTGAATCGTTTGAGCGGCGTTGTTGTAGGAGCGGCGTGAGCCGCGACGCTGGCGATCTGTGAGTGCAACGGCTTCGCGGCTGACGCCGCTCCTACAAACAGCCGCTCCCACAACGTTGTTAAGCCGGCAGCGATTGCCCGCCATCCACTGCCAGCACCTGGCCGGTGATCCAGCGTGCTGCTGGCGAGCACAGGAACACGGCGGTATTGGCCACATCTTCGACATTGCCGAAGCCGCCAAACGGGATCTTGTTGCGGATCTGCTCGTACAGCTCGGGTGCGTTGCTGCGGCGTTGCTCCCACAATCCGCCGGGGAATTCGATCGAGCCCGGTGCCAGTGCGTTGACCCGGATGCGCTCGCGCGCCAGTTCGGTAGCCAGGCTGGTGGTGTAGTAGTTCAATGCCGCCTTGGCAGCGGAGTAGGCCGCTGCGCGCGGCGTCGGCACCGAGGCATTGATCGAGCTGATATTGAGGATGGCGGGCATCGTGCTCAGGCGCAGATACGGCAGGGCACTGCGGTTGGCGCGCACCGCAGCCATCAGGTCGATATCGAAGCCGGCCTGCCAGCTGGCATCGTCATTGCCGTTGCCATAGCCGGAGGCGTTGTTGATGAGGATATCGACGCCACCCAATGCGGCCGCAGCGGCATCGATCCAGTGTTGGATCTGCGCCGGATCGGCGAGGTCACATTGCTGCGTGTGCGCGGCAGCTGCACTGTCGCCCAGCAGCTGTTCGGCAGCTTGCTGCAGTGCTGCGGCACCACGCGCGCAGATGCTCACGTTAGCGCCTTCGCGGGCAAAAGCCCGGGCAATGGCCAAGCCTATGCTCCGGCTGCCACCGGCAACCAGGACACATGCGTTCTGCAGGGAAACGGGGGAATTCATTGCTGCGGTTCCGGTGGGCGGAGACCGTGCATTATCGCTGGGTTGTGGCTTTCGGGCAGAGAACGCGGTGTTCCACGATCACGGCAGGCCGGGCACGTTCAAGGTCGCGAACAAGGTGTTCTGTGCCTTCTTGGCCATCGAGCGCGGTAGCTTGGCAATGAATGTGTCGCCAGTAAGTGCCATGTCACCGCGGAGGATGAAGCCGTTGATCTGGGTATAGCTCTTTACGCTGTACTTGTTGCCGTCCTGGGTGACTTCCATGTACATCGGTGAGGTCAGGATGTTGTTGCCCTTGCGATAGACGCGGGTGCCATCGATGTCTCGGACCAGGCGATAGCCATGCTCGCTTGCCCAGGCGTCGACCTTGGCCAGCACGTTCTCGTCGGAGCTGAAGGTGGTGAGGTCGTGCGGCCTGCCGCTGTTCTTCGCCATCAGCGCAAGAATGTTGACGGCAGCCAAGCCGCCCAGTCCGCCCACGATCATTCCGGTAATCAAACCCATGCTGTTCACTCCTTGATTTGGGTCGGCATTCCAACACATCACAGCGCAGGCTGCCGTGAAAAGAATGTATTACTTCCAGGTATTGGGCGCTGCGCCACGTTCCGGATGTTTCATCTGCACGATGCAGAAGCGATGGCCGGTAGGCGCTTCCATTACCCACCAGCGTTTGATCTTGCCGATGCGGCGTGCGCCCAGCGCTTCAAGCCGGTCAGCTTCGGCATCGATATCGTCGGCTTCGATATCCAGATGCACGCGTGGGGCGTGATCGACGCGTTGCACTTCAACATGCAGGTCAGCGGGGGCGCCCAACAGTTCGGCATATTGCGCGCCATCGTCCTCGGTGTAGCCGGGCTCGGCTTTCAGGCCGAGTGCGGGTGCCCAGAACGCGGCGGCGGCATCGCTGTCGGTGCCCTGGCAATCAATGATGAAACCGGCCAGGCGGCTGCGGTGGCTCATGTGTGTGCTCCGGTGACAGAGGAGCGCAGCGTACACCCGCTATTGGCGGGCGCGTGTTATCGCATTGTCGGCAACAGGTGCAGAAGCGCTCAATCGCCATGCACTGATGCACAACACGCTGTACACACTCCACTCCGCCAGGCGTTGCAGCAGTCCACGCCATGCGTGCAATGGCTCCAGCCCCATCAACACGAACAGCAGCAGCCAGAGTCCCGCCAGACCGATCCACAGCACGCGCGTGCCTGGTCGTATTGCCGGTGCGCTTGCCAATAGCACCAGGCCGAGTGCGGTGCCCAGATAGGTGAACACGCCGAGCAGGGTATGCAGTGATTGCGACAGGCTGCCGCCAATCGGGCAACCAAGGTCGCAGGGCGCCAGCGCGGAGCCTATCCATGCCAGCGGTTCGCATAGCAGCAGCCAATAGCCGAAGCGACTGGCACCACGCACCGGCACCGTCCGTGCAAACGCGAACAGCAGCAGTGCAGCGAGGACGCCGACTGGAATGAAGCCGAGCAGGCTGATCACCTGTGCATGCGCGCTGCCGGTCGCGCCGAGTTCGCTGATGTACTGCGATAGCGGTGAGTAACCGGGTTTGAGCGCGGCACCGCCGAGCAACATCAGCAGGTACATCGCCACGAACAGCAGGATCAGACAGCGCTGGAAACGCATCGTCGGCCCGTTGATGGTTGCGGTGCTCAGCGTACGCGATTGGACAGGAACAGCTCCACCTTGCCGCAGCTCGGGCAGGCATGCAGGTCGAATTCCTCGCGGTTGACGAACAGCTCGCCGATATCACCCAGCAGGAAGGGCATGGCCTGCGAGCCTTCGTGGAAGCGCTTGCGGCCGATGAACTCCATGCGCATGCCAGGGCAACGCGGACAGTCGATCAAACGTGGTGGCTGCATCCAGCTGCGCCCAGCCTCAGGCTGGAAGTCGCGTGGCGGTGGTGCGCCGTCGGCATGGGTGCCGCATTTCCAGCACTGGTCGAAGTTGTCTTCGTTTACTTCCTTGCAGTTGCTGCAGGTCCAGGTGCCCATGGTGGCTTTGCTTGTAGATGTGGGTGGGGCAATCGTAGCGCTGGAATTCTGGCGTGGCGTTACAGGTGGGTGATGTTTTTTTGTGGTGAGGTTTGGATGCAAGATCAAAGGCAGGAGCTGCCCTCACCCCAACCCCTCTCCCGCAGGCGGGAGAGGGACTAGCAATGCGTCGGCTCGTAGTGCACTAGCCCCCTCTCCCGCCTGCGGGAGAGGGGTTGGGGTGAGGGGAAGCTTCTAGCAAGCGAACCCAAAACAAACCCAAAGCAGGTCACAAGCAAACCCAGGGCAAACGCCAAGCCAAAAAAAGGCCCGCATCGCTGCGGGCCCCAAATAACGCTATCAAGAAACTGTCAGTGAATCTTCGCCAGATCATCGATCAGCACGCGCAGGAAGCGCGCCGCTTCGCCGCCGGTGCAGGCGCGGTGGTCGAAGGTGACCGACAACGGGATGACCTTGTGGGTTTCAATGCCGCCCATCACCGGGGTGACCTGGAAGCGGGCACGGCCGGCGGCAACGATGGCCACGCACGGCGGTACGACCACCGGGGTGGCATAGCGGCCGGCGAACATGCCGAAGTTGGACAGGCTGATGGTGTAGCCGCTCAGTTCCGACGGTGCGATCGAGCGGTCTTCCACCTGCTGGCGCAGACGGTTGATGCCCTCGCGCACGCCGCGTGCATCGAGCATGTCGGCATTGCGCAGGGCCGGCACGAACAGGCCGTCGTCGGTATCGACGGCGATGCCGATGTCGACATGGGCATGCAGGGTGCGGGTGAGGTTGTCACCGTCGAACCAGGCATTCATTGCCGGCACCGCCTGGCAGGCGCTGACGATGGCACGCACCAGACGCGAGGTCATGTCGTTGCCCGGCGCCCATGCATGGATGTCGGCGTCGTCGCTGAGCGTGGTCGGTACGACCTTGCTGTGCGCATCGGCCATCACCCGCGCCATGTTGCGGCGCACGCCCTTGAGCGGTTCCGGCTGGCCCTTGGCGACCACACCCGGAGGGGCAGTACGCATCGGCTTGCCCGCAGCAGACAGTGGGGTGCGAGCACTTGAGCCCCTCTCCCCCTGGGAGAGGGGTTGGGGAGAGGGTGCGGCAGCTGCGATGGAGGTCGGACCCTCACCCCCAGCCCCTCTCCCGGTGGGAGAGGGGAGCAGGGCGGACGGGTTTGCCGCCGCCTGCTTCACATCATTCATCGTCACCGCGCCTTCGGCGCCGGTGGCGCGTACGCGGGCCAGATCGACGCCCAGCTTGCGGGCCATCGCACGCACGGCCGGCACCGCCTTGACACCACCGACGGCCACGGCCTGTTCGGTGTGCACGGCATTGGAGCTGACCATTGCGCCGACCACGGTGCCTTCGTCGGCACGTTCGGCGGCAGCGGCAGCGACCGGTGCCGGTGCTGCGGCAGGCGCGGGCGCGGTTTCGGCCGGTGCGCCGTGGTGATGGCCGGTGTCCTGGCCTTCCGCGCGCTGCGGCAGGTTGGGGTCGAGCTCGAAACTCGCCAGCACGTGGCCGGTCACAACAATGTCGCCAGCGCCGCCGGCCAGCTTCAGTACCTTGCCGGAGTACGGCGAGGGCACTTCGACCACGGCTTTGGCGGTTTCCATGGCCACCAGCGGCTCGTCGAGCTTGATCACGTCGCCTTCCTTGACGAACCACTCAACGATGGTCGCGTCCGGCAGGCCTTCGCCCAGATCGGGCAGGTTGAAATTCTTGGTCTGGCTCATGTGCGTTTCTCTTCCAGCAATTCAAGTTCGCGCGCCGGCAGCCAGCCCTGCGCGCCATCGGCGCGCTCGGACCACCACCAGCCACCATGTTCGTGATGCAGTCGTACCTGCTCACCCCGGTCCACGTCCAGTTCGCGTGCGCTGTAATCGCGCAGCGCCTCGGCGCGGCCATCGTCCAATACCTGCAACCAGGCCACCGGCGCCCAGCCGGCGCTGCCTTCGCTGGTTTTCACCCAGACGAAGGCCGGCCATTCCTCGTCGCGTACACCGAGCTCGACGATCTGCCCGGTCCGGAACTGCAGCGGATTGCGGTATTGGCTGCGGTAGCTGCCAATCAAGCGTGCCAGCATGTCAGCCCACCGCGACCGCACGCTTGGCGGCGGTCACGATCCGCTCCACGCTGGGCAGATACTTCATCTCCAGGCGGAACAGCGGGATGTGGGTGTCATAACCGGCAACGCGCTCGACCGGTGCCAGCAGGTCGTAGATCGACTCTTCGGCCAGGCGCGCGGCGATTTCAGCGCCAAAGCCAGCGGTCTTCGGCGCTTCCTGCACGATCACGCAGCGGCCGGTCTTGGCCACCGACTCGGCAATGGTGGCGAAATCCAGCGGACGCAGCGTGGCTACGTCGATGACTTCGGCACTGATGCCTTCGCCGGCCAGTTTGTCGGCGGCTTCCAGCGCTTCCTTGACCTGTGCACCCCAGGTGACCAGGGTCACGTCGGTGCCGTCACGCAGCACGAAGCAGACGTCCAGCGGCAGTGCCTCGCCGTCATTGACGACCACTTCCTTGTACTGGCGGTAGATGCGCTTGGGCTCCATGTAGATCACCGGATCCGGCTCGCGGATCGCGGCCAGCAGCAGGCCGTAGGCGCGCTGCGGGCTGGACGGCAGTACCACGCGCATGCCCGGCACATTGGTGAAGATGGCTTCGTTGGCTTCGCTGTGGTGTTCCGGTGCGCGGATGCCACCGCCCCACGGCACGCGCAGCACCATCGGGCAATGCAGGCGGCCACGGGTACGGTTGCGCAGACGTGCGGCGTGGCAGATCAGGTGATCGACCATCGGGTAGACGAAGCCGTCGAACTGGGCTTCGGCCACCGGCTTCATGCCCTGCGCAGCCAGGCCGACGGTGAGGCCGGCGATGGTGGTTTCATCCAGCGGGGTGTCGAGCACGCGCTGCGCGCCGAACTGCTGCTGCAGGCCGGCGGTGGCGCGGAACACACCGCCATTGACGCCCACGTCTTCGCCGAGCACCAGCACCGAGGGGTCGTGTTCCATTTCCCAGGCCAAGGCCTGGGTGACGGCTTCGATGAGGGTGATCGGGGTAGCTGTCATCGGGGTGTCTCCGCTGTTGCTCGCCGCGCTGTGCGCGACGCCGTGATCGTGGCTGGCCGAGGTGACGGCAGCATTGCGCTTGATGTCATCCATGGCGCTGCTCCAGGGCGATGGCGGCAGCACGCTGCGCCAGCAGGTCCGGCGGCGGATCGGCATACAGATAGTCGAACATGGCCTCGACCGGCTGCACCGGGCAGTTGAGGTAGGCGTTGACCTCCTCGTCGACGCGGGTGCCACACTCGGCGATCCAGTTCTTTTCTTCTTCCTCGCTCCACACGCCGCGCGCGGTCAGGTACTTGCGCAGGCGGATCAGCGGTTCATTCAGCCAGGCCGACTTCACTTCGGCGTCGTCGCGGTAGCGGCGGGCGTCGTCGGCAGTGGTGTGGTCGGACAGGCGGTAGGTGAGCAGTTCCAGCACCGTGCCGCCCTGGCCGGACAGGGCGCGCTCGCGCGCCTGTTCCATCGCCGCCATCACCGCGATCAGGTCGTTGCCGTCCACCTGCAGGCAGAACAGGCCGCCGGCCAGGCCCTTCTGGGCCAGGGTTTCAGCGCCGGTCTGGGCCGAGCGCGGGACCGAGATGGCCCAGCCGTTGTTCACCACGCACAGGATCAGCGGCAGCTTGTAGGCGCCGGCCGAGTTCACTGCGGCGTAGAAGTCGGTCTTGGAGCTGCCGCCATCACCGCAGACGCTGACCGCGACCTGCGGCATGTTGCGCAGCTTGAACGACAGTGCCGAGCCGGCCGCGTGCAGGCACTGGGTCGAGATTGGTACGCAGATGGGGAAGTCGCGGACCGCATCGCTGTCGCGGTCGTAGTCGCTGCCGCGCTCGTCGCCGCCCCAGTACATCAGGACGTCACGCGGGCGCACGCCGCGCATGAACATGGCGCCGTACTCGCGGTAGCTGGGGGCGAACACGTCGCCGCTCTTCATGGCCGCGCCGATGCCGACATGGGCCGCTTCATGGCCCAGGCAAGAGGCAAAGGTGCCGAGTTTGCCGGTGCGCTGCAGCGCCACGGCCTTGGTGTCGAACACCCGCGTGGCCAGCATCTGCTTGAACATCGGCAGCAGCGAGCGCGGCTCACGCAGCGAGGCGGGGAGGTCTTCACGTACCAGGTTGCCGTCGGCATCCAGGTACTGCAGGTAATTGATTTGGAACTGGGCGGAAACCGTCATTGCAGCAACACCTTGGACAGATGGTTTCAAATGATAGGAATTACGCATGGTAAGGACTCAGTCCGAAAAAGCCGTCCTGCGCCGCAACAAGATTGACCAGGTAAAGGCCAGCTTTGTTCCGCGCAGCTCGACTCGGGCGAGCAATTGCAACGTATTCAGTCTGTGACAACAGGAACGACACATTGTCGCGCTGCTTGGGTTTGCGCGTGTTTCGATTCCGTTTGCGCGGGAGCAAGATCCAGAGCACCCCTCCCCAACCCTCCCCTTGCCTTCGGCAAAGGGAGGGGGTAGTGCCGACCCATGGGCGGCAGAGGCATTACCGGTAAACCCCCTTGCCGACCATGGGTCGGCACTACAGCCCCCTTTGCCTGCGGCAAAAGGGAGGGGGCAGATGGCGTGGCCTGCGTTACCCTTGCGGCCCCATCCGATGGCCAGGCCGATGACCGTAGAAAAGAACCAGCGTGAGCTCGAAGCCGGTATCCATACCGACCTGCAGGGCCGGCTTACCTACGGCGGCTACCTGCGCCTGGACCAGCTGCTGTCGGCCCAGCAGCCGCTGTCCAACCCGCCGCACCACGACGAAATGCTGTTCATCATCCAGCACCAGACCTCGGAGCTGTGGCTCAAGCTGCTGGCCCATGAGCTGCGCGCGGCGCGCGGCCACATGCAGCGCGACGAGGTCTGGCAGTGCCGCAAGGTGCTGGCCCGGGCCAAGCAGGTGCTGCGCCTGCTGACCGAGCAGTGGGCGGTGCTGGAGACCCTGACGCCCTCCGAGTACATGGGCTTCCGCGATGTGCTGGGCCCGTCCTCGGGCTTCCAGTCGCTGCAGTACCGCTATATCGAATTCCTGCTCGGCAACAAGAACGCCGACATGCTCAACGTGTTTGCCCACGACCCGGAAGGGCAGGCGCAGCTGCGTGAGGTGCTGGAAGCGCCCAGCCTGTACGAGGAATTCCTGGCCTACCTGGCGCGCTTCGGCCATGCCATCCCGGCGGCCTACGAAGGCCATGACTGGACCCAGTCGCACATCAGCGACCCGGCGCTGCGCCAGGTGTTCGAGAACATCTACCAGGACACCGACCGCTACTGGCGTGAGTACTCGCTGTGCGAGGACCTGGTGGACCTGGAGACCCAGTTCCAGCTGTGGCGCTTCCGGCATATGCGCACGGTGATGCGGGTGATCGGTTTCAAGCGCGGTACCGGCGGTTCCAGCGGCGTCGGTTTCCTCCGGCAGGCGCTGGAGCTGACCTTCTTCCCCGAGCTGTTCGAAGTGCGTACCACCATCCGCGGCGACGCCTGAGCCCCTGTCGGGGTTGAAAATCCAGCCTATTCAGCGGCTTGCACCGCATCATGGGCCCGCCTCGAAGCGGCTGGCCCAAGCCTGGCGCAGCGGTTGGTTGCAGCAGTATGTATTTGACGTGAAGCCGACGCTTCTGTGATCCTCGCCCGTCGCGCCGGTTCCGGCCGACTTTCTGTAATTGCCCATTTCGATCAGGGGACACCGCATGAGCGCTGCCGCGCCGAATTCCGAACCAACCCCGGCGCCCGTGCCGGAGTTCAAGACCATCCTCGGCCATCCGAAGCCACTATGGATGCTGTTCATGGCCGAATTCTGGGAGCGCTTTGCGTTCTACGGCATTCGCTGGGCGATGGTGCTGTACATCGTCGCGCAGTTCCAGGGCGGCCTGGCGTCGGGCGAAAAGCCTGCAGCCGAGCTGTACGGCGCCTACCTGGCGCTGGTCTATGCCGGTGCCATCTTCGGTGGCTACGTCGCCGACAAGCTGGTCGGCTTCCAGCGCTCCATCCTGCTGGGCGCACTGTTCATGGCCATCGGCCTGTTCATGCTGGTCTCGCCCAGCGAAGTGATCTTCAAGCTCGGCCTGGCCACGATCATCGTCGGCAACGGCCTGTTCAAGCCGATCATCTCGACCATGGTGGGCAAGCTTTACGTGCAGGGTGATGCACGCCGCGATGCCGGTTTCACCATCTTCTACATGGGCATCAACATCGGTGCCCTGCTGGCCCCGGTCATCACCGGTGCGCTGGCCAAGATGGTCTTCGGCACCGAGCAGGACCCGCATTACCAGTGGGTGTTCATCGCCTCGGGCATCGGCATGGTGGCCAGCCTGATCTGGTTCTGGTTCGGTCGCAGCCAGCTCAAGGGCATTGGCTTGCCGGAAGAAGGCCAGAAGAGCCTGGGCCGCGTCGGACTGGTGGCCGCGCTGGGCCTGCTGATCGGCATCCCGGTGTTCTATTTCCTGCTGACCATCGATGCCAATGCGCTGCAGGCCATCCTGATGACGCTGTTCATCGTGCCGGCGCTGATGCTGCTGGTGGAAGGCATCCGCAGTGGCTCGGTCGCGCGTGACAAGGTGATCGCCATGCTGGTGATCTTCGTGTTCAACGTGCTGTTCTGGATGTTCTTCGAACAGGCCGGCAGCTCGTTCACCTTCCTCGCCGACAAGATCGTCAACCGCGAATTCGGCAGCTGGACCTTCCCGTTGGAGTGGTTCCAGTCGGTCAACTCGGTGGCCATCATCGTCTGTGCGCCGATCATGGCCTGGATGTGGGTCAAAATGGGCAAGGCCAATCCGTCGATTCCGCGCAAGTTCGGCCTGGGCCTGATCTTCAACGGCCTGGCCTTCCTGCTGCTGATGGTGGCGCTGTCGAGCATGGTCAACGATGCCGGCAAGATCCCGTTCTGGACCCTGTTCGCCGTCTACGTGATCCAGTCCATCGGTGAGCTGTGCCTGTCGCCGATCGGCCTGTCGATGACCACCAAGCTGGCACCGACCCGTCTGGCCGGCATGGCAATGGGTTGCTGGTTCCTGTCGATTGCCATTGGTAACAATCTGGCCGGTATCTTTGCCGGCAAGGTCAGCGGCGAAGGCGGCATGACCGTGGCATCGGCACAGTCCGGTTACACCTTCGGCTTCTGGGCCCTGGTGGGTTCGGGCGTGGTGCTGTTCCTGGTCGCTCCGCTGATCAACAAGCTCATGCACGGTGTGAAGTAAGGAGTCAGGCGATGAAACTGCTGTTCGGAATGCTTCCCCTGTTGCTCACCGTGGCGCTGGCCGGCTGCAATCAACCGCCGCCCGCCAAGCCCGAAACGGTGCAGCCGCTGGATACGTCCGAACAGAAGGCGCCGGTGGCTGATACCAGCCAGCCGGTGGCATCGGGCAATACCCCCACCGCAGCGGATATCGCTGCGGTGGCCGGCCTCAACGCGCAGTTCGACCCAGCCCGCGACCCGGTCGCGGACCTGGAAACGGCCAAGGTCGAGGCCCAGCGTGGTGGCAAGCGGATCATCCTGGATGTGGGCGGCGAATGGTGCTCCTGGTGCCACCTGCTGGACGCCTTCATGGAAGGTGATTCGGAGCTGCGTCGCTTCCGCGATGGCAACTACGTGTGGATGAAGGTCAATTACAGCGAAGAGAACGAGAACGCCGAGTTCCTTGCGCGCTTCCCGGAGATCAAGGCCTATCCGCATCTGTTCGTGCTGGATGCAGAAGGCCAGCTGCTGCACTCGCAGTTCACCGGCGATCTGGAGAAGGGCAAGGGTTACGACCGCGCCAAGTTCGATGCCTTCCTGAAGGCATGGGCACCGCCGGCGAAGTAAACCTGCGATGTGCTTGAACAAAAACGGCGCCGAGAGGCGCCGTTTTTTTGTGCCCCCTCCCTTGCGCATAGCGCAGGGGAGGGTTGGGGAGGGTTGGGGAGGGGTGCTTTGGCTTTGGCTTTGGCTTTGGCTTTGGCTTTGCTGCCAGCAAACAGCTAACAGCTAACAGCAAAATCAAAGGCCCCCCTCCCCGGGGGGGCCCGCCCCAGCGCGCCCCGGGGCGGGGGGCCAAAAAAAAACACCCCCCGCGCGCCCCGGGTTTTTAGGCGGGAA